>JASFME010000001.1:0-37822 GCA_050117725.1 Granulosicoccaceae bacterium
CCGCAACATCCTCAACCCATGGCAGGGCGCGAACACGTTCACGCACGGCCTTGACATCCGTGGTGAAGAAACCTTTCAACGCAGCAGGCTGTACCGCTCCACGCAATTCCTGTTCACTGACTTTTATAAACTCACCACGGATCTGCACGCTGCTCAGCGGCAAGGTCTGCGGGTCATACAGGCGCTGCAGGCCCCAGCCAATCGCCAGCAAGACCACGCCCAGCAGCAGCAGGTTGACACCGGCACGCATCAAGCGATCACGCCGCGCGGCAATATCACGCTGCAGTCGATTGGTCTTCTTTTTACGCTTGAGTATGCCCATTACGCTGCCATGCTCGTTGCCAGTATCCGTGTCACCAGTTCATCAAAGTCGATGCCCGCTGCTTTTGCCGCCATCGGCACGAGGCTGTGATCGGTCATGCCAGGCACCGTGTTGACCTCAATCACCCAGGCCTGCCCCTGTGCGTCGGTCATGAAGTCCACGCGTCCCCAACCCGAAGCGCCTACGGCGCGGTAGGCCGCCAGTGCCAGTGCCGCATATTCCTGCTCGGTGTTTTCATCCAGGCCGCACGGGCAGTGGTAGCGGGTCGTGTCCGCGGCGTACTTCGCCTCGAAATCATAAAACCGGTTCGGTGTTTCCAGCCGGATCAACGGCAACACCTCGTCACCGAGTATCGTTGCCGTATACTCGGCGCCCGCGATCCATTGTTCGGCGATCACCACATCATCGTATTGCGTGGCCTGTTGCCAGGCTGGCACCAGTTGCTCCGCCTGTTCGACCTTGCTCATGCCAATACTCGAGCCCTCGTGTACCGGCTTGATGATCAGCGGCAGGCCGAGCCGCTCGATCGCCGCATCGCAGTCGGCTTCACTGGCCAGCACCTGCCACTTCGGTGTCGCCAGTCCCGCGCCACTCCACAACTGTTTGCAACGCAGCTTGTCCATGCCCAGCGCCGAGCCGAGCACGCCGCTGCCGGTATAGGGCAGGCCGGCGATCTCCAGTGCGCCTTGCATGGTGCCGTCTTCACCACCACGGCCATGCAGCATGATAAACACGCGATCGAAACCGCCCTCGTATAGAGCCTGCATACCGTCATCGCGCGGGTCTATCCTGTGCACATCGACACCCTGGCGTTGCAGGGCCTCGAACACGGCCTGCCCCGAGCGCAGCGAGATCTCGCGCTCGGCGGAACTGCCACCGAGCAACAGGGCGACCTTGCCGAATTGGGCTGCCGTTATGCTCATGCTTCAGCCTCCAGCGGCTCACCGATGATATGAACCTCGCGCAGCAGCTCGATGCCGTGTTGTTCCTGTACAGTCGCGGCGACATGTGCGATCAGCGCCTCGATCTCAGCGGCTGTTGCATCGCCATTGTTAATAATGAAATTCGCGTGCTTGTCCGAGACACAGGCGCCGCCGATGCAAAAACCTTTCAGGCCACTGGCCTCGATCAAACGCGCGGCGTGATTACCCGCCGGGTTGCGGAACACCGAACCACAACTCGGTTGCGAGGTCGGTTGCGTCTCACCGCGTTTCGCCAGTAGCTGCCTGATGCGCTGATGTGCGGCTTCGCCGTCACCCGGTGTGAGTTTCAACACGGCACTGACAAACCATTCATCCACCGGCCCCTGTACACTGCGGTAACCGATCCGGTAATCCTGTGCGCTACGCACATGCTGCTCACCGACGCGATCTATCGTGACGACACTTTCCACGATCGGCCATGTCTCACCGCCAAACGCACCGGCATTCATGGCCAGCGCGCCACCCATCGTCCCGGGTATACCGGCCAGGAACTCGGCGCCTTCGAGATCATGGCGTGTGGCGAAACGGGCCGCCTTCGCACAACTCACCCCGGCCTCGACCCGGATACGCATATCATCAATTTGTTCTATATTGTTCAGCATGCCACTCAGGGCAATCACGCTGCCGCGGATCCCGCCATCACGCACGAGCAGGTTGCTGCCCAGGCCAATCCAGGTCAGCGGCTCGTCGGCAGGCAGTTGCGACAGGTACACGCCCAGGTCATCGATGTCCGCCGGCCGGTAATACCGGTCCGCCGGGCCACCGACGCGCCAGCTCGTGTGTCGCGCCATCGGTTCATCGATGAGCAACTCGCCGCGCAGCGTTTGTTGTACAGGTGCCGTCATCATTTGTGCTTGGTCGTTACTCGCCTGTGTGATTTATCAGTTGTCGTCTTTGCTGGTGTCGCAGCAGTTTTATCCTGTTTATGTAAATGTTCAGGTACGGGTAAGACTCTTCCGAGCGGCTCACCGCATCCCAGATGCAAACAACGTCTTGGATAATGTGTCATGGTGCCTCTCCCGCCAGTTTTTCCAGTTGTGCCGGCAAGGCCGCTGCTGCTGCACCGACATCACCCGCGCCCAGGGTTAACAACACATCCCCTTCTTGTAATACACCTGCCAGTACCTGTGGCAGCTCTTTAATATCTTCAACGAATACCGGATCGACCTGGCCACGCATGCGAATCGCGCGGCTCAGGGCGCGGCCATCCGCACCGCTGATGGGTTGCTCGCTCGCCGCATACACCTCCATGAGGACGAGCACATCGACTTCGGACAATACCCGGGTGAAGTCCTCGAACAGGTCGCGCGTGCGGCTGTAGCGGTGCGGCTGGAAGGCGAGTACGAGCCGGTGCCCCGGCCAACCGGCACGAATCGCGGCAAGGGTCGCCTCAATTTCGCTCGGGTGATGGCCGTAGTCATCGATCATGAACACCTTGCCGGCCGGGGTTTGCACTTCACCATAGATCTGGAAACGTCGACCGATACCGGCAAAGTTTTCCAGGCCGCGACGCATCGCCTCATCTGCGACACCGAGTTCACGGGCCACCGCGATCGCCGCCAGTGCGTTGAGCGCGTTATGTTGTCCCGGCAGGTTCAGGGTCACATCAAGCGGCGCATGACCATCCTGCATCACGGTAAACAGCATGCGCGCCCCCTCCTGGCGCAGGTTATCGGCACGCACGTCGGCATCCGTGGCAACACCATAACTGAGTACCGGCCGCGTGATGTGCTCCAGCAACTGTCGCGTTTCCGCATTATCAATACACATCACTGCCAGCCCGTAGAACGGCAGGTGATGCAGGAACTCGATGAACGCCTCGCGCAGGCGGCCAAAGTCCCCTTCGTAGGTTTGCATGTGATCGGCGTCGATGTTGGTGACTACGGCGATCATCGGCTGCAGGTACAGGAAGGAGGCGTCACTCTCATCGGCCTCGGCGACGAGGTATTCACTCTCGCCGAGGCGCGCATGGGTACCGGCGCTGTTCAGCTTGCCACCGATGACAAAGGTCGGATCGAGATCCCCTTCGGCAAGCAGGCTCGCCACCAGCGAGGTGGTCGTGGTCTTGCCATGTGTGCCGGCAACCGCGATGCCGTAACGGAAGCGCATCAGCTCGGCAAGCATTTCGGCACGGGGTACCACCGGGATACGTGCGGCATGTGCCGCCTGTACTTCCGGGTTGTCTGCGCCGACGGCACTGGAGATCACGACCACATCACAACCTTTGATGTTCGCGGCAGCATGACCGGTCGTGATACTCGCGCCGAGTCCCTGCAAACGTTTGACCACGGGGTTCACATTCAGATCCGAACCGGACACGGCAAAGCCCAGGTTCAACATGACCTCGGCGATACCACCCATACCGGCACCACCGATGCCGACAAAATGGATATGCCGCATGCTTTGCAGGCGACTGTTCGCATGCGGGCGGCTTTCGTTGATGTCGGGTGTCTTGCTCATAACTGTCCCTGCATGGCGAGCATGCAACGTTGTGCAACGATCTCCGTTGCATTGATTTTTGCCCGGGCACGCGCGGCCTCGGCCATGGGCAACAGGCGATCACGTTTTTCACTCATGTCTTTGAGCATACTGGCCAGGAGGTCGGCATCGAGGTCGCGTTGCTGCACGATCAGCGCGGCACCGGCCTTTTCCAGGTACGCCGCGTTCGCGGTCTGGTGGTCATCCACGGCATACGGGTACGGGACGAGGATGCTGCCCACGCCGGCTGCCGCGAGTTCGGCGACCGTCAGGGCCCCGGCGCGACAGATCACAAGATCGGCCCAGGCGTAGGCGGCCGCCATATCGTCGATAAACGGTTCGAGGCGTGCCTCGACACCCGCCTCGGTATAGGCCTGCCGGGTCACATCGAGGTGGCGGCGACCGCACTGGTGCCAGATATGCGGCCGCGCCACACTGTCCAGTTGCGCCACTGCCGCGGGTAACAGCCTGTTCAGGGCCAGCGCGCCGAGACTGCCGCCAATCACCAGCACATGTATCGCACCACTGCGATTGGCGAAACGCTCGGCCGGCGCCGGCAATGCCGCAATATCGGCACGCACCGGGTTGCCCGTGACCTCGGCCTTGCGGCGTGCCGGGAAGGTATTCGGGAAGGCCTGCATGAGATGCCGCGCGAGACGGCTGAGCAGCTTGTTGGTCAGGCCGGCAATGGCATTTTGTTCATGCACGAGCATGGGGATGCCCATGAGCCAGCTCGCCAGTCCCCCCGGTCCGGTGACAAACCCGCCCATACCGAGCACCGCGCCCGGTTTGATACGCCGCAACACACTGATTGCCTGGCTCAACGCGTACAGCAGCCGGAACGGCGCAAGCAACCAGCCGAGCACACCCTTGCCACGCAGGCCGGCAACATTGATGTACTCGATCGCAAATTCGTTATCGGGTACGACGCGCGCCTCGAGGCCGCGCCGCGTGCCGAGCCATGTCACCTCGACGCCCTGCTCGCGCAGCCGATGCGCCACCGCCAGTGCCGGGAATACATGCCCGCCGGTGCCACCTGCCATGATCAGCATGCGCATGTTCATCGGCCACCTCCATGCGGCAGGCTGGTTGACTCGCGTTGCGCGAGTCGTATTTCGATATCGACCCGCAATAACAGGGCAATCGCCACGCACATAACAAGCATGCTGCTGCCGCCATAACTCATCAGCGGCAGGGTCAGACCCTTGGTCGGTAACAGCCCCATGTTTACACCGAGATTGATAAAGGCCTGCAAGGCAATCCACAGCGCGATGCCATGGGCAAGAAAGGCCGCGAAGTGCTGGCCGTAATACTGCGCGCGTGTGGCAATCGCAAACGCGCGCCAGATCACGACCATGAACAGTACGACCACGCCGATGCCACCAACCAGTCCCAGTTCTTCGGCCAGAACCGCGAACACAAAGTCGGTATGCGCCTCGGGCAGGTAAAACAGTTTCTGGATACTGCCGCCAAGGCCAACACCAAACCATTCACCTCGACCAAAAGCGATCAATGACTGGGTTAACTGGAAACCGCTGTTAAACGGATCTGCCCACGGGTTAAGGAAAGCGGTGACACGTTCCAGCCGGTAAGGCGAGGTCACAACGAGCAGCAGGCCGCCGGCAGCCACCAGCGCAATCAGGATCAGGAACTGCCACAACCGCACACCACCGAGGAACATCATGCCGAGTGCAGTAGCGAAGATCACTACCGAGGCACCGAGGTCCGGCTCCATTAACAGTAACAATGCCACGATGATCAACAACATCATCGGCTTGAGAAAACCGAGCACATGTGAACGCACCTCATCACCACGTCGCACCAGGTAACCGGCGAGATAGATGATCACGGACAGTTTCATGAGTTCGGATGGCTGCAGGTTGAACAGGCCAATACGTAACCAACGGGTCGCACCGTTGACTTCGCGGCCGATACCCGGCAACAGGATGAAAGCCAGTAACATCATGCCGGCAATGAACAGTACCGGACCACTGCGTTCCCACCAGGTCAGCGGCATGCGCACGACGAGCATGGCCAGCGCCACGCCCATTGCCACGAACACACCCTGGCGGACCAGGTAATAAAAACTGTTGCCGAGTTCGCGTTCGGCGATTGCCATCGACGCCGAGCCGACCATGACGATACCCAGCGCCAGCAGGGTTAGCACCGCAACAAGCAGCACACCATCGACCGGCGCGGGCACGAATTCCTCCGCCACGCCGCGCCGGGTCGCGGTACGCCGGCGCGACTGTGGCACGCCGTTGCGCAGATCCAGACCGACCGCGCTCATGACACCACCTCGCGCACCGCTGCACGGAACACATCACCGCGCTGCATGAAGTTGTCAAACATATCGAAACTGGCGCAGGCCGGTGACAACAGCACACTGTCACCCGGGCGGGCCAGTTCACCTGCCTTGACGACCGCGTCATGCATATCAGTGGCATGCACGAGCTGTGCAGCATCATCGATAGCAGCGGCAATCTGTGGCGCATCACGGCCAATCAGCACGACACTGTGCACCTTGTTGCGTACGGCCTCGCGCAAGGCGGAAAAATCTGCATGCTTGCCTTCGCCACCGGCGATCAGCACGAGCGGCCCGGGCATACCCTGGATGGCCGCGACGGTCGCGCCAACGTTGGTGGCCTTCGAGTCGTTATACCAGTTGACCCCGTTTGCCTCGGCCAGCCATTCACTGCGATGTGCAAGCCCGCTGAAGCCGCGCACTGCGCGTATCATCGCCTCGCGCGGCAGGCCAACCGCCTGCCCCAGCGCCAGCGCGGCCAGCACATTGGCCTGGTTATGCCGGCCCGGCAGTTTCAGCTCACTCGTTGTCAGCCAGCGCTGCTCGCCGTAACACAACCAGGTTTCACCCTCGTGCACGGTCAAGCCGAAATCACCTTCGGCCGGCCTGTCCAGGCCAAAACTGATGCAGCGGCGGGTACTGTCGCGCATCGCGGCAACGATCGCATCATCACGATTGATGATCATGACACCGTCACCGCTATAGACACGTTGCTTGGTGGCCGCGTAGTCCTCGACACTGGTATAGCGATCCAGGTGGTCGGGGCTCACATTCAACACCACGGCGGCCACGGCATTGAGTGAAAAGGTGCTTTCCAACTGGAAGCTGGACAGTTCCAGCACATACAGTTCGCTGTCGGCACTGACCAGGTCCAGTGCCGGCGTACCCAGGTTGCCACCGACACTGACCTGCCGGCCGGCGTGCCGCGCCATCTCGCCGACCAGTGTCGTCACCGTGCTCTTGCCGTTGGTACCGGTGATCGCAATCACCGGCGCCCGGGCGTCACGGGCAAACAGTTCGATATCACCGATCACCGGCACATGGTTGGCCAGCGCCTGCTGCACATGCGGTTCCGTTCTTGCCACACCCGGACTCAGGACAACCTGTTCGGCGCGGGCGAAGTCCTCATCCCGGTAGCCACCGGCATGGATACACAGTTCCGGCAGTTCGGCGCGCAGCGCATCAAGCCCCGGTGGATTGCTACGGCTGTCGGTGACACACAGGGCCACACCTTTATTATGCAAATAGCGCGCACAGGACTCGCCGGTCTTGCCCAGACCGACGATGAGTGTGCTGAATGCCTGTTGTGCGCTTGTCATTCGTTGTTATCTCTCGCTTAGCGTATCTTCAGTGAGGCCAGGCCAATCAATACCAGGATCACCGTGACGATCCAGAAGCGCACGATCACGCGCGGCTCCGGCCAACCCTTTAATTCAAAGTGATGATGCAGCGGTGCCATGCGGAACAAGCGTTTGCCGGTCAGTTTGTACGAGACCACCTGCAATACCACCGACACGGTTTCGATAACGAACACGCCCCCCATAATCACGAGCACGAGTTCCTGGCGGACCACCACGGCCAACACGCCGAGCGCGGCACCGAGCGCCAGTGCGCCGACATCGCCCATGAAGACCTGTGCCGGGTAGGCATTGAACCAGAGAAAACCAAGACCGGCGCCCAACAGGGCACCGCAGAAAATCACGACCTCGCCTGCGCCCGGCACATAGGGCACGAGCAGATAACCGGCGAGATTTATGTTGCCCGCGACATAGGAAAAGATGCCCAGCGCACTGCCCACCAGCACGGTCGGCATGATCGCCAGGCCATCCAGGCCATCGGTCAGGTTGACGGCGTTACTCGAGCCGACGATGACAAAATAGACAAACGGGACAAACAGCCAACCGAGGTCAAACTGCAGGGCTTTGACAAATGGCACGATCAGGGTCGTTTCAACCGAACCGGGCGCGGTACTGAACAGGTACCAGGCCACGCCAAGACCGACCACGGACTGCCAGAAGTACTTGTACTTGGCGCGCAGTCCCTTCGGATCCTTGCGTACCAGCTTGATGTAATCATCCACGAAACCGATCACGCCGAACATGATGGTGGTCGCCAGCACGACCCAGATGTACCGGTTGCTCAGATCTGCCCACAACAGCGTGCTCACCGCGATCGCCACGATGATCAGGGCACCCCCCATGGTCGGCGTGCCGGCCTTGCTCAGGTGGCTTTGCGGTCCATCGTCGCGAATCGTCTGGCCAATCTGTTTCAGGCTCAGGCGGCGAATCATTGATGGTCCGATCACAAACGAAATCGTCAGCGCTGTCAGCACGCCCAGGATCGCGCGCAGGGTCAGGTACTGGAAGACATTGAAACCACTGTAGAACTCGGACAGGTATTGTGAAAGATGGTAAAGCATTATCCCTTCACCCCCTGCGTTGCCAGCAGCGCCTTCACAACATCTTCCATATGCATGGCGCGCGATCCCTTGACGAGCACAACCGTGCGCCCATCAAGCGTATTCCGTAATACTTCATTTAATTTATCGGCGCTCGTGAAATGCAGCCCGTTCTGGCCAAAGGCCTGCGTCGCGGCGCGACTGTATTCACCCAGCGTATACAGGTGGTCGATACCGCAGGCGCGTGCCTGCTGACCGGCCTCGGCATGCAGGGCTTCTGCCTGGGCGCCCAGTTCTGCCATATCGCCGAGCACAAGAATGCGCGTACCCGGTAACGAGGCCAGCACATCCATCGCGGCACGCAGTGATGCCGGGTTGGCGTTATAGGTATCATCAATGATGGTTGCACCGTGCAGGCCAATCACCTGTTGCAGGCGGCCACCGACGGTGTGCATTGCGGCCAGCCCGGCACTGATTTTGTCAGGTTCGATATCAAGTGCCGTGGCCACGGCGGCCGCCGCCAGGGCATTCATGACATTATGCCGTCCCGGCAATGCCAGCATGACCTCGGCCTCGCCAAGCGGGGTCTGTAGCATAAAACGTGTACCGGCCTGAGACTGTTCATCAAGCAACCGGGCGGTCACCCTGGCCTGCGGTGAGAAACCAAAATCGATCTGCCGGCAATGCCGGCTGATGGTGCGCCAGTATTCGGCAAAATCATCGTCGGCATTGATGATGGCCCAGCCCTCCTCATCCAGTGCCTCGAACAGCTCACCCTTGGCACGGGCCACACCCTCGAGATCACCGAAACCTTCGAGATGTGCCGGCATCGCATTGTTCACGACCGCAACATCCGGCCGGGTAATCTCGGCCAGCCAGGCAATCTCCCCGGCATGATTCGCGCCCATTTCGATCACGGCGTGCGTATGTTGCTGCTCGAGACGGAACAGGGTCTGTGGCACCCCGATGTCATTATTCAGGTTGCCCTTTGTCACGAGTGGTTCGCCCTGCCGGCGCAGGATCGCGGCGATCATTTCCTTGACCGTGGTCTTGCCGTTACTGCCGGTGACCGCAATAAAGGGGATGTTGAAGCGTTGCCGCCAGGCCAGGGCCAGCCGGCCCAGTGCCTCGCGCGTATCCTCGACCAGCAACAGCGGTAAACTGCTGACGCTGCGCTTTGCTACCACGGCGGCGACGGCGCCACCGGCCGCGGCGGCATCAAGAAATGCATGGGCATCGAAATGTTCACCCTGCAGCGCGATGAACAACTCGCCACCCTGCATGCTGCGACTGTCGGTGCTGACGCCGTGGAACCGTAATGGCGCACCCACATACTGCGCGCCGATGGCCTGCGCGGCATCGCGTAATGTCATGCTGCAGGCATTCATGATTGATGCTCCACAAGCCATGCCTTAATCACCGCGGCATCACTGAACGGCAGGCGCTGCTCGCCAATGATCTGGTAATCCTCGTGGCCCTTGCCGGCCACAAGGACGATGTCCTGTGCCGTGGCCGATGCCAGGGCATCGCAGATCGCCTTGCCGCGGTCGTGTTCAATATGGACCTGGCCGGGGTGCTGCATACCCTCGCAAATATCGCTGATGATCGCGGCAGGCTGTTCGCTGCGCGGATTGTCATCGGTCAGGATCACCCTGTCGGCCAGCTGTTCGGCCTCGGCGCCCATGAGCGGACGTTTGCCGCGATCACGGTCGCCGCCGCAACCGAACACGCAGATCAGTTTGCCGGGAGTATGTTCGCGCAATGCGGATAGCACTGCGCGCAACGCATCCGGGGTATGCGCATAATCAATGACCACACGCGGCTGTCCTGTCTCCCCGTCCAGGGCCTGCATCCGGCCAGGCACGGTATGCACCCCGGCCAGCATCGCGGTCGCATCCCGCACCGGGTAGCCGCGTAACAACAGTACCGACAATGCGGCCAGCAGGTTGCTGGCATTGAAACGGCCAAGCAGTGCACTGTGCAGTTCAGCCTCGCCCCACGGCGTCGTCACCTGCATCTGCATGCCCGTCGCTTCAAGCTGCAAGTGCCGGGCAGTCACACAACCGAGCAACAACGGGTGACGCAGTTGCGATTCAAATTTATCGAGCGTGTCACTCAGGCCGTAACACAGCACCTGCACGGTACCCGGCACTTCCTGCAACAACTGGCGACCATACTCGTCATCAATATTGATCACGGCATAGTCGAGGCCCGGCACATCAAACAACATGCGTTTGGCCTGTGCATAGCCTTCCATGCTTTCGTGGTAGTCGAGGTGATCGCGACTCAGGTTGGTAAACACGGCGACGTTGAAGTCGACGCCGTTCGCCCGGCCCTGCACAAGACCATGCGAGGAAACTTCCATGACCACGTTCTTGATCCCCTGCTCGCACAAATCCGCAAGTTGATGCTGCAGGCTGATCGCATCGGGTGTGGTGGTGGCACTGCTTTGTAACTGACCGTAGACACCGTTACCGAGGGTACCGAGCACACCGCACGGCGCCTGGCCTGACAGTGCCTCGGCAATAAACTGCGCGCAGGAGGTCTTGCCGTTCGTACCGGTGATTCCGATCACGAATTGTTGCGATGACGGCCGCGCATAAAAACGCGAGGCAATAATACCCAGTTTGCTGCGCAGCTCACTCACCGGGATGAGCAGCACGCCCGTGGTCTGCAGGGCCGTCAGGGCCTGCATGACAGCGGGATGTTCGGCAAGGCAATCGCCGTCTTCATAGGCGATCGCGATGGCCCCGGCATCAAGCGCGGCCTTTGCATACAACAGGCCATGTGTGTGGGTGCCGGCACAGGCACAGAACAGGTCGCCCGGCCGCGTCCTGCGGTTATCAATCGCCAGGCCTTCGACCGGTATTTCCTGCGACGGCAAGTGCTCTGCCAGGCCTTCAAGCAGGTATTGCAGTGTATGCATACTGGACGGGATCGTGTTGGCCATCATAACCGACCTCCCGTCTCTGCCGGGCTACTATCTGCGGTGCCGGCCTGTGCGAAGCGCGCGTTTTGCGGCAAGGCATCCGGGGCGATATTCAACAAGCGCAGCGCACCGGCCATGACGTTGGCAAACACCGGGCCGGCCACCTGGCCGCCATAATATTCATCACCACCGGGCTCGTTGATCATCACTACGCAGACCAGTTGCGGCTGACTGACCGGGGCCAGCCCGGCAAACACGGCAACGTACTTGTCATCGACATAACCGCCTATACCGGACTTGCGTACCGTGCCGGTCTTGCCGGCAATACGGTAACCACGCACCTGTGCGCGTGTACCGGTACCACCCGCCGCCACGACCGACTCGAGCATATGCAAGACATCATTCGCAGTACTGCGGCGCATAACCTCCACGGCCGGCGCAATCGCATCGGCATCATCAACACGTTGCAACGTGACCGGCTGCAGAGCGCCATCATTGGCAAACACGGTGTAGGCCTGCGCCAGTTGCAGGGGCGTAACAGACAGGCCATAACCGAATGCGAGCGTGGCGCGATCAATCTCGCGCCACTTGCGATAATCCGACAACATACCGCCTGTCTCGCCGGGAAAACCGCTGCTTGTGACTTCTCCAAAACCTACCCGTGAATACAGTTGCCAGAGTTGTTCGGGCGGCAACGACAACGCGATCTTGCTGGCACCGACATTGCTCGACTTGGTGATCACGGTTGCCACATCAATGCTGCCGTAGTTGTGGATGTCGCGCACCGTGTTGCCGCCGACCTGGTAAAAACCCGGCGTGGTATCGATTATCGTATCCGGCTGATACAACCCCTGTTCAAGCGCGGCGGACACCGTGAACGGTTTCATCGTCGAACCCGGTTCAAACACATCGGTCACGGCACGGTTGCGGTAACGTTCACCCTGTAAATGTTTACGATTGTTCGGGTTGAAGGCCGGCTGATTGACCATCGCCAGCACTTCACCGGTTTTCGCATCGAGTAGCACGAGCGATCCCGAACGCGCCTTGTGTTTCTGCACGGCTGCTTTCAATTCGCTGTAGGCGAGGTACTGCAGGCGACGATCAATACTGAGCAGAAGGTCCCTGCCCGGTTCTGGCTGGCGAATGCTTTCCACATCAGCGATAACATGTCCCAGGCGATCCTTGAGTACGCGTTTGCTGCCGTCATGCCCGCGTAACCAGTCATCATAGGACAGTTCAATACCTTCCTGTCCGACATCATCGACATTCGTGAAGCCAACCACGTGACCGCTGACCTCACCGGTCGGATAATAACGGCGGTATTCACGTTGCAGGGCAATACCCGGGATCTTCAATGCCATGACATCACGCGCCAGATCCGGGTGCACACGGCGCTTCAGGTAGACAAACTCACGCCCCTTACGGGTCGCCAGCAGACTTTGCAGGCTGTCACTGTCCATGCCAAGCAGTTTCGCCAGGTGCAACCGCTGTTTGCCTTCGAATTGCACATCACGGGGATTCATCCAGATCGAATCAACCGGTGTACTGATTGCCAGGGGTTCACCGTGGCGATCCAGAACCATGCCACGGTGCGCCGACATACTGACCACACGCAGGGCACGCGCATCGCCCTGCCCTTGCAGGAAGTCCTTGCGCAGCACCTGCAGGTCGACGAGCCGCCAGATCAGGGCAATGGCGACAAGCAACAACAGGCCGAACACAAAGTGTCGGCGCAACGGGTAAAACTGTACGTTGTCATCACTCATTTGTCGTTGTCACGATCGTGATCGTGTCCATATCCGGAACAACCATGTTCAAACGTTCATTTGCAGTACCGGCAATCCTGCCATGGGTCGCCCAGGTACTCTGTTCGAGTTGCAGGCGCCCCCATTCAATGTTCATATCGTCACGCTCCGCCTCGAGCGCCTGCAGATCGACAAACAGGCGCCTGCTCTCATGCTTGCTGTAGACAACGGCAAGTGCCGATGCCAACACCGCTGCAGCGAGCACGAACGGTGCGATCCAGATGCGCATGCTCAACACCGCTCCGCGACGCGCAACACGGCACTGCGTGCCCGAGGATTGACCGCCAGCTCGGCATCGCTGGCATACACGGGCTTGCCGATCACCTGCATACGGATATTGCGCTGAGCATCGGTCACGGGCAGATCGCGTGGCAGGTCATCACCACGTGCCTGGTCACGCATAAATCGTTTCACCACCCGATCTTCGAGTGAATGGAAACTGATCACGACGAGACGCCCGCCACTGGTCAGCATATCCACGGAGTCTTGCAATACCTCTTTGATTTCTTCCAGCTCACGGTTGATAAAAATCCGGATCGCCTGGAAGGTACGCGTAGCAGGATGCTTGTGTTTTTCATGCGATGGGTTGGCGCGGGCGACAACCGCGGCAAGTTCGGCCGTGGTTGTGATCGGTTGTTCCTTGCAGGCCGCGACGATTGCACGCGCAATGCGCTTCGCATAACGCTCCTCGCCGTAATCACGCAACACCGTCGCGATATCGCGTTCACTGGCGCTGCCCAGCCACTGCGCGGCCGTCATGCCCCGCGTGTTATCCATGCGCATATCGAGCGGGCCATCGTGCTGGAAACTGAAACCACGGGATGGGTCGTCAAGTTGCGGAGAGGAGACCCCGAGGTCGAGCAATATGCCATCGACCTTGCCGGTCCATCCCAGATTTTCGACCTGTGCTTGCATTGTCGTAAACGAACCCTGCTTGATCGTGAAACGACTGTCTTCTTCCGCCAGTTGCTGCGCGACCTGGATCGCATGCGGGTCGCGATCCAGGGCCAGCAACCGGCCGTTTTCATCCAGGCGTTGCAATATGGCGCGCGCATGTCCGCCCCGCCCAAAGGTGCCATCGACATACAGGCCGTCGGGACGAAGCGAGAGAGCCGCCAGCGCCTCATCCAGCAACACTGGACGATGCGTATAGGTCATGCCTGTCTGACCCGTTGTCATCGAACCGGCCTGAGCTCCTCCGCGCATGGTGATAACCGGCTTACAGCGACAGCGACTCGAACTCGGCCGGCAGGTCGAGTTCGTCACCTTCATCTTCCGCAAGCCAGGCCTCACGCCGCTCGTTCCACAACTTCTCGTCCCACAATTCGAATTTGTTGCCCTGGCCAATCAACACGGCATTGCGTTCCAGGTTGGCAAATTCACGAAGCGGTGGCGGCAACAATACGCGACCACTTCCATCAAGCTGGCACTCGGTGGCATGACCAATCAACAGGCGCTGCAGACGACGGGCCTGTTTGTTCAGACTGGGCAAGCGCACGAGTTTGCGTTCTATTTCTTCCCATTCAGGCAGGGGGTAAATGAGCAGGCAATGATCGCGATCGACCGTTACGACGATCTGGCCGTCGCACCGTTCGTGCAATCGCTCGCGATAGCGCGTCGGTATGGCCATACGCCCTTTCGCATCAAGCGAGATGTTGTTCACGCCTCGAAACACTCTTTCCCCTCCAGCGGGTGAAAGGTCGATCCATTCTTATCCACTTTTCACCACTTTTTGTCACTATAGGTATGAGTCATGCCACTGTCAAGCAGAATTCTCCCCGAAACCGGAGAATTCTTGTTGTTACGTCAAAGACTTAGCCGCGTTTGCGAAAGGACAAAAAAGGTGGTTTTGTGGAAAATCGTAAAATATTAATTACTTTAATATCATGTACTTGCTGAATTTAGTTAATACAGGACATTAAGAGTTTTGCGTAGTGGGTTGGAAAAAAGGAGTCGGCCGGTAAGCCGGGTTCTGTCGTGGACGATCATTCATCTGGGATGCGCGTCACCGCGCACCTCAAGCAACCTACCCGGGAACAGTGCGGGCCACACCATTGTTCCCCTATTTGGTCTTGCTCCGGGTGGGGTTTACCCTGCCACTGCTGTTACCAGCAGCGCGGTGCGCTCTTACCGCACCATTTCACCCTTACCGGCGGCCGAAGCCACGTAGGCGGTATATTTTCTGCGGCACTTTCCATCGGCTCACGCCGCCCAGGTATTACCTGGCACCCTGCCCTGCGGAGCCCGGACTTTCCTCCCTCCCTTGCGGAAGAGCGATCGTCTGGCCGACTCCAGCAGCTATTATAACAGTGTCAGGCCTGGCTGTGTTGTAAACCGTGGTAGGTGATTTTGCCGAGCAACTTGTTGATGGGGTTGTCGCGACTCAGGAAAGGCAATACCACCGCGCGGCGAATGCCGAGTTTGTGTCGCATGTGGATCAGATCCGGGTGGGTTGCATCAACGTCGAGGCCATGCCGAATAGTACTGATAGCAGCTCGCCGGTTACCTCGGGCCAGTTCTGCCCGGGCGAGATTGAAAAACACATCACCGTCGAAACATTCGCTGCTGGCGGCCTGCCGGCACAGGTCGAACCCGTTCATATGGCCGCTGCGAGATAATAGCAGGCCGTGGTAGGAACGATACTTGTTCTTGTAGACATTATCGTGTGCAGTTTGTACATCGGCGCGCGCAAAACAATCGAGTGCGCCTCGCTCGTCTCCCTCCTCCAGACACCGCATACCTTCGCGAAACTCGAGGCACATGGCCGCGTAGTCGCGGTAAGTATCCATGTTAACCATAACTGTGCTTCCCCGGACGTGACGTGGCGGTAGGCCGCCATTATTTTTCAGTGTTTGTAAGTGATTGATGAATATATAACAAACACAGGTTTACCGGCAATCCTGCGGTGGTTATTTCTCGCCCTGTTGCCAGCCCAGGGCGCGCTGGTACAGTTCATTCTTGCGTTCGCCACGGATCGCCGCTGCCAGCCGGGCGGCCTGTTTCAGCGGTAATTCTTCAAGCAGGATGCGCAACACTCGGTCAGTCTCGTGGTGATCAACCGTCGCCTCCGGCGCGCCGTGCACGATGATCACAAATTCCCCGCGTCGCTGATCTTCGTCTGCCTGCAATTGCCCGGCGAGTGTGGCCAGATCGCCTGTCAGAAACGTTTCGAAGCGCTTGGTTAACTCACGCGCGAGGACGGCCTCGCGGCTATCACCGAATAGTTCGCGCAGGTCCGCGAGCGTATCCTCGATGCGGTGCGGCGCTTCATAAAACACGAGGGTGCGCGGTTCGGCCGCCAGTTGTTCGAGTTGCTTGCGCCGCGCCGCCCGTTTGCTCGGCAAGAAGCCCGCATAGACAAACCGGTCGGTGGGCAGGCCGCAGGCACTCAGCGCCGTGACCAGGGCGCTCGGACCGGGCACCGGCACGACCGGGATCCCGGCCTGGCGGGCCTCGCGCACCAGCACATAGCCCGGATCGCTGATAAGTGGTGTGCCGGCGTCCGAGATCAGCGCAATACTCTCGCCCTGCAAAAGGCGCGCGATCAGGCCGGCACTGGCCACCGGTTCATTGTGCTCGTGCAGGGCCAGCATCGGCGTGGCGATACCGAAATGATCCAGCAGGCGGCGGCTATGGCGTGTGTCCTCGGCCGCGATCCGATCGACCTCGCCCAGCACGCGCCGGGCACGCGGGGAAAGATCCTCGAGATTGCCGATCGGTGTAGCAACAATAAAAAGTGTGCCCGATTGCGTTGACACGGGTAGAGACCATCCAGATACTTGCACAATGCGATCCGCACTGTATCACAATCCACATCCATGACCGTTTACCGACTTTGTTTCGCGAGTGTACTTGCCCTCATGCTGGGCCTGCTCAGCGCCTGCGCGGGGCGCGAACCCGCGCTGGTTACCGTCCTGCGCCCCGAGCCGGCGCAACCTCA
Source organism: Granulosicoccaceae bacterium (assembly GCA_050117725.1). Classification (GTDB taxonomy): domain Bacteria; phylum Pseudomonadota; class Gammaproteobacteria; order AKS1; family AKS1; genus JASFJH01. The sequence continues at coordinate 17,161 of JASFME010000001.1, forward strand.
GTTAAACCAGGCCGAGCAATACGAGGCCGCGGGCAACTGGCTGGCGGCCGCGCACAGCTGGCGCGAACTGGCCAGCAGCCAGGACTCACCGCAACGCGAAGACAGCCAGTTACGCGCGCTTGAACTGTTGTTGCGGACCGGCGCCCTCGACGAGGCCCGGCAACTGATCGGCACGATTCAGCCAGCCCAGACCGGGCAACAACTGCGTCTGCGCCTGGCACTCGCCGAACTGGCACTGGCACGGCAGCAACCGGATGAAGCCCTCGATCTGCTGCAGGCACTCACAATCACAGAACCGGCCCAGCGCATCCGGCTTATGCAATTACGCGCCGATGCCTACCGCCAGACCGGGCAATACCTTGAAGCCGCGCAACAACGTATCACGCTTGATCCACTGCTCGATGCGGCACAACGCGAGCAAAACCATTTTGCGATCTGGGAGGCGCTGAACAGGCTCAGCGTCACCAGGCTTGACGCGTTACTGCCGACAGCCACTGACTTCGTCCTGCGTGGCTGGCTGGAACTGGCCAGTCTGAGCAAAACGTCCACGATCGGTGGCGGGGAGCAGCGTCCGCAACTTGCCACCTGGCAGCAACGCTACCCGCAACACCCCGCCAGCCAGACCCTGCTGCTGACGCTACGAGAACTCGAACAGAGACCCTTGCTACAGGCCGGGCAGATCGCGCTGTTGTTACCGCTGGAAGGTAAATTTCGTGAAGCCGCGCGCGCCGTGCGTGACGGTTTTTTCGCCGCCTATTATGCCGGCCCGCAGCATGCACAAAACCGCATACGCGTGTACCCCACCCGTCCGGATAACGTCAACCAACGCTATGAGCAGGCGATGCGCGACGGTGCCGGCATTGTGGTCGGGCCGCTCAACAAGGATGCCCTGCTCAACCTGCTGACCCGGCCGCAGTTCCCGGTACCGGTACTGGCACTTAACGACATCCCCGGTTATGACACGCCGACCAACCTGTATCTGTTTGCCCTGTCGCCGGAAGATGAGGCCCGTCAGGTTGCCGAACACATCTGGCTGAATGGCCACAGCCGCGGCGTTGCCCTGTACCCGCAGGGGGCCTGGGGCAAACGGCTTTTCGATGCCTTCCAGCAACGCTGGCAACAACTTGGCGGGGAACTCATCGATGGCGTTGCCTATGACAGTGCGGGCAAGGACTTTGCCGGCCCCGTGCGCACGTTGCTGGCTATCGACGAAAGCCGCCAACGCCACCGTCGCATCGAAAACACCATGGTGCAGAAACTCAAGTTCGAGATGCGCCGGCGCCAGGATATCGATTTTGTGTTCTTCGCTGCCAACCCGACCCATGCCCGCCAGCTGCGCCCCCAGTTTGATTTCTACAACGCCGCCGGCCTGCCCCTGTACACGACCTCGCATGTGTATACGGGCAAACCCGATCGCCGCGCCGACCGCGACATGAATGGCGTTGTCTTTGGCGATATGCCCTGGACATTAAAGGCCGGCACGCCGCTGCGGCAACGCGTGCAAAACCTGTGGGCGGACCAGCGCCATGCCTATACCCGCCTGTTTGCGTTCGGCATCGATGCCTACCGCTTGTTACCGCAACTGCAACGACTCGCGCAATATCCCTTCACCCGCCTGACCGGGGCCACCGGCAGCCTGCGTATCGATGAGACCGCGCGCGTGCGGCGTGAATTGAGCTGGGCGGAATTCCGCGCCGGCACGCCGCAACTGGTGACACCGCAGGCAGTCCTGCCCGGTGACAATGCTGACACACCGGCCAGCCAACCCGCCGAGCCGGCAACGCCGTTGCGGGTTGAACCGGTTAATGGCAGCGGCTGAAGGGGTGCCGCTGGCATGGATGCCCGACACAGACATGGCCGCGCTGCTGAACAGGCCGCCTGCGATTACCTGCAGGCGCAGGGCCTGCAACTTGTCGCCCGCAACGTCCGCCTGCGTGGTGGCGAACTCGACCTCGTCATGCGCGAAGGTGACAGTCTCGTGTTCGTCGAGGTACGCTATCGACGTCGGAACCGCTATGGCTCGGCGGCAGAAAGTGTTGATCGGCGCAAACAACAGCGCCTGATCACCGCCGCCCATCGCTACCTGCAGCAACATGATCCGGCGCAGCAGTATGCAGCGCGCTTCGATGTCGTTACCATGCGCGATGCCGAGGGTGAAACACTTGAATGGCACCGTAATGCCTTCGAGGCATAGCCCACAGACATTTTTGAAGCAGTGGAGAATATCAGTTGGATCCGGTAACACGTATTCGTCAACAGTTCACAGACAGCATCGAGACCAAACAACAGGCCATTGATGCATTAACACAGCCGATTGCCGCCGCGGCCGATGCCCTGTGCAAGGCCTTGCAAAACGGCGGCAAGATCATGAGTTGCGGCAACGGTGGTTCGGCTGCCGACGCCCAGCACTTTTCATCGGAACTGCTTAACCGTTTTGAAATGGAGCGGCCGGGACTGCCGGCGATCGCCCTGACCACCGACTGTTCCACGCTGACCTCGATCGCGAACGATTATGCCTTTAACGAGGTATTCGCCAAACAGGTACGTGCGCTTGGCCGCGAAGGTGACGTCCTGCTGGCGATTACCACGAGTGGCAACTCGGAGAATGTTGCTCACGCCGTTCGTGCTGCACATAAATGCGGTGTCGTGGTTATTGCCCTGACGGGGCGCAATGGTGGCGAAATCGCGGAACTTGTTAACGCAACTGATATCGAAATCCGTGTACCTGCTGATTCGACCGCGAGAATTCAGGAAGTACACCTGTTGATCATTCACTGCCTGTGTGATCTGATCGATCACCAAATGTTCGGGGAGAACAACACATGAAGCCCGTAATTCGTACTGCCAGTTTGTTATGCCTGCTGGCCACGGCCGTCAGCCTGCAAGGCTGTGCCGAAATGGTCGTCGGTGGTGCGGCCGCCGGTGCCACCGTCGCGCATGACCGCCGCACCCCCGGTACCTTTGTCGATGACGAACTCATCGAGTTGAAAGCCGCCGGCAAGCTTTCCGATGACAAGGAACTGGCCGAGCAGACACACATAAATGTGACCTCGTATAACAACATCATCCTGCTCAGCGGTGAAGTACCGAACGAAACCCTGCGTTCGCGCGCCGCCTCCCTCGTGCGCCCGATTCCGAAAGTGCGCCAGGTACACAACGAACTTGTCATCGCCGCGCCAAGCTCGTTGCTGACACGCACCAGTGACAGCTGGATCACGACCAAGGTCAAGACCAGTCTGTTCGGTATCAAGAATATGCCGGGTTTTGATCCCACCCGTGTCAAGGTCGTGTCGGAAAACGGCACCGTGTTTCTTATGGGGATCGTACGTCGCGTTGAAGCCGATAAAGCCACCGATGTCGCGCGCCGTGTCGCCGGCGTACAACGCGTGGTGAAACTGTTTGAATACCTCGACTGATCTGCCGACCGGTTTCCTCGACAGTCTCGCGCAGATCGTCAATGCCGACGATCTGCTCACTGAAGTTTCCGAGTGCTGGGCCTACGGTTACGATAACAGCCGCCGGCATGCGCCGCCGGCTGCCGTCGTGTTTGCGCGCACCCACGAACAGGTTGCCGCGATCGTCAGGCTTTGCCATGCACGGCATATTGCGATCGTCGCCCGCGGCCGCGGTACCGGCACAACCGGTGCGACCGTGCCGCTCAACGGCGCAATCGTGTTGTCGCTCGAACGCATGAACAGCATCATCGAGGTCGATCCCGACAACCGTATGATTCGGGTAGAACCGGGCGTTACCAATGCCGAGGTACAACAGGCCGCCGCCAAACACGGTTTTTTCTGGCCGCCTGATCCGACCAGCGCGGCCGTCTGCACAATAGGTGGCAACCTCGCTTACAACTCGGCGGGGCCACGCGCGGTCAGATACGGCACGCCACGCGACAACACGCTCAGCCTTAAAGCTGTTACCGGCACGGGCGAGACCCTCATGACCGGTACACGCACGACGAAGGGCGTGGTCGGTTACGATCTGACGCGCCTCTTGATCGGTTCGGAAGGCACACTCGCGATCATCACCGAGGCGAGCCTGAAACTGACACCGCTGGCCGAGGCCAAACGCACCATGCAGGCTATCTACCGTGATATCGACAGTGCGGCACGCGCCGTGTCGGCAATCATGGCGCAACCGGTCACGCCCTGTGCGCTCGAATTCATCGACCACAACGCGATCGACATGATCCGTCACTATTCGGAAGCCACCCTGCCTGAACATGCCGGCGCCTTGCTAATGATCGAGGTCGATGGTCCCGAAAGCGCCATGCAAGACAGTATTGCCCACATCGAACAGGCAGCGAACAATGATGGTCTGGTCGAATTCAAGGTTGCCTGGACGACAGCCGAGGTCCAGGCCCTGTGGGCTACGCGCAAGGCGCTTTCACCAGCATTGCGGAACATCGCGCCGAAGAAGATCAATGAAGATGTGGTCGTGCCGGTGTCACGCCTGCCCGAGTTGATTAACGGTCTGGATAAACTTGCCAGCCGGTATGACATCAAGATCGTGAATTTCGGTCATGCCGGAAATGGCAATATCCATGTCAACCTGCTCATCGATCCGGACGACCCGCGCCAGCGCGATGCGGCCGGGCAGTGCCTCGACGGTGTATTTTCACTGGTACTTGAACTTGACGGTACTCTGTCCGGTGAACACGGTGTGGGCCTGGAGAAACGGGATTTTGTGGGTCGCGAACTGGACAGCGTGTCACTCGGCCTCATGCGCGCCATCAAGCAACAGTTCGATCCCAACGGTATTTTAAACCCTGGCAAGAGCCTGCCGAACATCTAGCGCTTGCTACTGCGCCTCTACCTTGTTATTTCCTTCATGGAAGATTTTCAGGGACGAGCGAAGACTCTCTTTTTCAGGGATCCCCTCTTTCATATCGAGCAGCTGGCCATCTTTATAGAACAGCAGGGTTGGCACACCGAGAATCTGCCGTTCCAGTTCAGGCATCACCGTGACAAGCCGCAGAATGTTGTTGGTAGATTCACCGATATCAATAAAAAGGTAGAACAATGGCTCGTCATGCTGCGCGAGCACATCACTGACGATCTTCTCCGCCTCGCGACAGGGAGCACACCATGACTGCGAGGAAGATATATTGATCAGCACCGGAGTTTTTGCATTGACAACGTACCTTTCGTAAGCAAATTTATTGAACTTTGCCACATCAACCCGCCCTTTTTTAACCTGCTCCGTTGGCTGCGGGGGCTTGCTGGCGTTCTTCCCGGGGATGCCAGGCTTGCGGTTCAAGGTTGACTTGATATAGTTCTGCAGGTTGGCAGCCGTTGTCATATGCATACCTGATGCCGACACCACGCGCTCGCCATCGCGGAACATAATAAAATAGGGTACACCCTTGATAGCGTATTGTCCGGCCAGTGGCATATGATAGATGATGTTTACTGTGGCGAACCTGGCGCGACCTGCAAACCCGGGAGCAACACTGTGCAATAATTTTTCTACGTTGGCGCATGCCGGGCACCTGTCTTGCGGTGCAGTGAACAGGACATATAGTGGCAACTCGCTCGTTTCCACGACCTCTTCGAACGTTTTCACACCAAGAATTTTTTCAACAATCGCCGGATCCGGCCCCGTTGCTGCTGCTTCGACAGCATTAACCTGCGCAGCACAAACAGACAGGAGAAGAAAAGCCAATATGGGTTTGAAGCTCTGATTGTAGTAACGAAGTAACATATGCATTCTTCAAGGGTGAGTGATTCGGGTTTCAAACCAGACATTAAGCCGTAACCTGTCAAGGCAGTAGTGCAAGAAAAACGCTATGGATATGCCTGGCGTATTCTATCCATTTATAAATATTGGCTCCCTGTTCTTTTTTACGGGAAAATCAATCGGGTCAGGCCCGACAGATTTCGCCAGAGTCAGGTGCCCGCCGGATCTCATATGTTTCTTCCGTGCGGCAATGATTGTCAGAGCATCTTTCTGGCCTTATCCAGAGCATCGTCCATCGTCCTGGAAAAATGGATTTTTCCTATTCTGGTTCGCAACCCCGCGCGCCTGAGTTTCAGAATCATACGTGGTTCCAGGTTATTTATCACAAGACCCACACCATTGATGGCAAGATCCCTGATAATGGATTCCATTGCCACGATAGCGCTCATGTCAATCATGGTAACTTCGGACATATCAAATACCACAACACGAACATCCGGGGTAATACTGGTGATATTATGCATTGCCTTCTGTGCCGAACCGAAAAACAGGGGACCATTGATGTCATAAATCGCGATCTCTTTCGGAAGATCGGTATCATGTTCATGCTCCATGTGAACAAACTTGCTCTCTGTCAGCTTGATGCTTCTGCGTATAAAAAGAACTGCTGCAAGTCCCATACCCACGGCAACCGCAATGGTCATATCGAAAATGATAGTGAGAAAGAAACAGGTCAGTAATGCCAGGATGTCATCTCGCGGAGCAATTTTCATGACACGCACAAAATGTTTTGCTTCACTCATATTCCATGCCACCATGAGCAACAGTGCGGCCATAGAGGCCATCGGAATATAGGCGAGCAAAGGAGTAAGGGAAAGCATCGCGATAAGGATAAAAAGGCTGTGCACCACCGAGGAAAGCGGCGAAGTACCTCCGGCCCTTATGTTCGCCGCAGTTCTGGCGATGGCGGCTGTCGCAGGAATACCTCCGAACAGGGGAACAACCATATTACCAAGACCCTGACCGACAAGTTCATCATTAGGGTTGTGTTTTTTCCCCGACATGCCGTCACCTATGACGGCACACAACAGTGATTCGAGCGAGCCCAGTACGGCTATCGTGATAGCTGACGCAAGTAATGTATTTACCAACCCGAAACTGATACCAATCGGCTCACCATCAGCGCCCGGCAAGTTCCACGGCCATTCAAAGGACGGCAGAACAGGAGGAATACCGCTTCCCATAATGCCATCGATTTCATAGTGGAAGCGGCTGCCAATGGTGGCCACGGAAAAATCATTACTGATCAGCCCCAGACTCCAGGCGAGGATCGAACCCACCAACAGTGCAACGAGATGCCCCGGAATTCTCGAATGCAGCCGGGACCAGGCAATCAATATGCCCAGGGTAATGGCACCAATCAGCGTTTCCTGAAAATTGATTGTTGACAAGGACTGCAGTATTAAAAGCAGCTTATCGACAAAGTGACCACCTGCCAGTTCAATATTCAGGCCAAGAAAGTCTTTTATCTGCAAGCCCGCAATGACAACCCCGATACCGGCGGTAAAACCCACGGTGACCGGATAAGGCACAATTTCAATAAACCGTCCAAGCCGGGCGATACCCATAACGAAAAGAATAATACCCGCCATAAACCCGCTGACCAGTAAGCCACCAAGTCCGTATTGATGCACGATCGGTAACAACACGACGACAAAGGCCGCAGTGGGGCCGGAGATATTAACCTTAGACCCTCCCGTCAGACTGACCACGATACCCGCAAAAATTGCGGTGTACAGGCCATGCTGGGGAGGGACGCCACTGGCGATTGCCAGCGCCATGGAAAGCGGCAGCGCAATAACCCCAACAGTTAAACCCGCCATTAAATTCGATTGAAAGCTTGCCAGCGAGCGTTCAGTTTTTAGTGATTTTCTTAATGCTGAAAACATCAGAATTATTGCTCTCCGAACCTGTTTATTCAGGCAAGTTATCGTTACCTGATACGATAACCTGAGTGGCAGGCAACGCATGCAGATGTAACCTCGGAAAGTATTCTGTATGACTCCGGCAATTCACCTTCCTGGACTTTTACAGCAAATCGACTTGCCGCTTTATGCATACCTGTGCCCGCCTGACGCATCCCCTCGGGCATGAATTTTGACATATGGCTTGCCCCATGCGACTCAAGCGAACTCATGCCCAGGCGATACTCGGCTATCTCTGCGGCCTCATCCAGTTCACCACTACTCATACTGATCAGAATTTCATTAACCGCCGCCAAATGATCACGCATATTTGCCAACATGTGTTGCTGCATCATTTCTGGCAGTTCAACCAGTTGCCTGCCATCATCGTCAGCGACCGATGTCGTGCTTACTGGCATCAACAGAATTACAGCTGCTAACAGTTTTGGTTTTTTGATCATTTCGGTTCTCTATATTGTTATGTTTCCTGACAATCGAGCCATCCACAGCAACAGGAATAATACGATACTTTACTCTTGCCTTGAATATTCGCCATCATTTTTCACGCCCCTATACCTCTGAAAACACCGGCAGGCAACCCGAATAAAAAGCAAGGCATCAGACTGTCTGTATAACTATGCTTTAGTAGATTTATTTTATTCATTCTTTATATATGCAGTACAAAAAGGACATCTTGTTGCCTTGATAGATATTGATGAAAAACAATGGGGGCATTCTTTTGTTTTTGCCGGATCTGCCGTCACTTCTTGTGGTCGTCTTATTCTGTTTATCGCGCGAATTATAAAAAACAGGACTGCGGCTACAATTATAAAACTAATGGCCGAATTGATAAACAAACCGATATTTATTGTGATTGCATTATCTGCCTGCGCCTGCGCTATAGAAGTATATGGACCGCCTTTATCACCTTCTCTCAGCGTAAAAAACCAATTGCCAAAATTTACACCTGTGGTGAACATTGCCAATACCGGGGTGAATATATCTTTAACCATCGAATTAACTATTGAAGTAAATGCTGCTCCAATAACAATCCCGACACCCATATCGACCACATCACCCTTAACAGCGAACTCTTTAAATTCATTCAGTAATTTCATAACCATTTCCACCTGATTTTCAGGATACGGGGCGCAAACACATCCATTATATTCTATACCGATAGAAAGGCCGCGTAGCGATCAAAATCTTCCTCACTGAAGCAACACGGAATAATCAAGTCAAACCTGTCTTCATATTCCCGCATGATCTTGATCGCGATTGCCGCGGCCTGTTGTTTTGGATAGCCGTACACGCCCGTGCTGATCGAGGGGAAGGCGATACTCTTTACTCCGTGTTCCAGCGCGACTTCAAAGCTGCGCCGGTAACAGGAAGCGAGCAGTTCCGCCTCATCCTGGTCACCGCCGTGCCAGACCGGACCGACCGTGTGAATGATGTATTTGGCCGGCAGGTTAAAGCCGGGCGTGATCTTCGCATCCCCCGTGGAGCAACCGTTCAGGTTACTGCAATAACTGAGCAGTTCCGGGCCGGCGGCGCGGTGTATCGCGCCGTCCACACCACCACCGCCAAGCAGGCTGTTGTTGGCCGCATTGACGATCGCATCGACTTTTAGTGTCGTTATGTCCGCCTGTTGTGGTTTAATCATGTCAGGCTCCCTTGCTCACCGGGCAACAGGCACAGGCTAACCGATTTAACACAGGCTTGCATCTCATCACATGAATGGATTGATTCTTCTCGCGCTACTCATTACCGGCGTCTGGTTCTGGCTGGACAGCCGCCGTGCGCACGAATTCGCGCTCGGCGTGTGCCGACATATCTGCGAAACGGAACAGGTCGTGTTACTTGATCAAACTGTCGCCCTGCACCGCTTGAAACTGGCACGCGGAGAAAGTGGCTGGATACAGTTTGTCCGGACTTACCGCTTTGAATTCAGCAATGATGTAAGTGAACGCCACACGGGTGAACTGACCCTGCGCGGCACGACGCCGCTAACATTGAAATTGTATGGCCAGGAAATGACGCTCGTCGATCCTGACTGAGGCGTTTATTTAACGAGTTTCAGCGAAGGTTTGCCCTTGCCGTTTTCCGGGCCCCCGCCTTCAGGCGGGGTTGGTTCACTGCCGGTTTCTTCGGCGAACATCATACCCTGGCCATTTTCGCGAGCATAGATCGCGAGTACCGCGTCAATGGGAACGTCGACGGCCGTGTCGACACCGCCAAAGCGTGCGTGGAACTGTACCGCGTCATTACCGAGCAACAGGTCCTGAGTGGCGGTCGGGCTGACGTTGAGCACGATCCTGCCCTCTTCAACAAACTGCAACGGCACGCTGACATCTTCCAGCGTCGCATCCACCAGCAGGTGCGGGGTCAGCTGGTTATCGACGATCCACTCATACAGGGCACGGATAAGATAGGGTCGGCTCGGCGTCATGGTTATTCCGGGTATAAAACAAAAAAGCGCCCTTGCGGGCGCGTTTTTCAGTCGCGCATCTCGCGTTCGGGTTCCGTCAGACTCTGCTGGAATGACTCACGTTCAAACAAGCGCTCGGCATAGGCATTCAGGGCCTTTGCCGAGGACGGCAGTTCCACGCCGTACTTCGGCAGCCGCCATAGCAGTGGTGCCATGTAGCAATCAACAAGACTGAATTCATCGCTCATGAAGAACGGCTTTGACTCGAAGACCGGTGACAACAGGGTCAGGCTGTCACGCAGGGTCTTGCGCAGCTTCGTCGCAGCGCGTGAGTCACAACCGGCTTCAAATTCATCGGCGATCGAGTACATGTCGCGATCAATGCGGTACATGTACAGCTTCGACTTGGCACGTGACACGGGGTCGACCGGCATCAGCGGCGGATGCGGGAAACGCTCATCAAGGTATTCCATGATGATGCGCGAATCATACAGAACCAGGTCACGGTCAACGAGTGTCGGCACTGTGTTATACGGATTCAGATCCATGAGATCTTCCGTGGTGCTGCCTTCCTCGACGTTCTGGACTTCGTGTGTGATGTTCTTCTCCGCAAGCACGATACGCGTACGATGACTGTACGGTGAAGTCGTGCTGGAAAACAGTGTCATCACGGAACGGCGATTCGCAATAGATGCCATAAAACTTACACTCCTGATACTTGCCGGGATAGCCCGACTACATCCTTGAACGGGGGGTCTTGGGGACGGCAGAGCCGCCCCCGCTGACACTTGGATTAATGGATGTCCTTCCAGTATTCCTTCTTCAGGGCATACGCCACCAGAGTGAATACGACCAGGAACAGCAGCACCCAGATACCGAGTGACTGGCGTTTCAGCTTGGAAGGCTCGCCCATGTAGACGAGGAAGTTGACGAGGTCACGCATGGCCGAGTCATATTCATCCGGGCTCATGCTACCCGGTTCGGCCAGGATGAATTCCGGCTTCGCCCCATGTTCCTTGACCTCCTCGACATTGTTAAGTGCCTGCAGGCCCTGCAGTTCCCACAACACGTGCGGCATACCGACATCCTTGAACACGGTGTTGTTGACACCGAACGGGCGCGACTCATCCACGTAGAAGGAACGCAGGTAGGTATACAACCAGTCCGCACCCTGTGAGCCCGCACCCTTGGCACGGGCAATAACGGTCAGGTCCGGCGGATTCGTGCCAAACCAGTTCTTGCCATCGGCCACGCTCATGGCAACCTTCATCTGCTCACCCACTTTGTCAGCGGCGAACAGCAGGTTTTCCTTGACCAGGTTGTCTGGAATACCCAGGTCCTCGCCCATGCGGTTGTAGCGCATGTAGTTGGCAGAGTGACAGTTCAGGCAGTAGTTGACGAACAGTTTCGCACCGCGCTGCAGTGAAGCCTTGTCATGCAAATCAATGTTTGCATGATCAAGATGCGCACCACCACCTGCGGCGATTACCAGGCCCGGCGCTACGGCCAGGATGAATGCAATGATCAACTTTTTCATTTTGTCACCCTCTCCGGAACCGGCTTGGTCTTGTCGATTTTCGTGTACCACGGCATCAACAGGAAGAACAGGAAATACAGGACACTGAAGATCTGCGACAGCGTCAGGTAGATACCGCCCGCCGGCAATGTACCGAGTCGACCCAGGGCAATAAAGCTGATGACAAATACCGCCAGGGCGAACTTGTACAACGTGCCGCGATAACGGATTGACCTGACCGGGCTGCGATCCAGCCACGGCAACAGGAACAGGAAGACAATTGCCATACCCATTGCCAGTACGCCCGGGAACTGTGAACCGAACATCGGCGGTACCGCACGCAGGATCGCGTAGAACGGGGTGAAGTACCACAGCGGCACGATGTGTTCCGGTGTCTTCAATGGATCCGCCGGCACGAAGTTGTCCTTTTCGAGGAACCAGCCACCCAACTCAGGCGTATAGAAGATTACCACGGCAAAGAAGAACAGGAATACGCCGACACCGACGATGTCCTTCACCGTGTAGTACGGGTGGAACGGGATACCGTCCAGCGGGATACCATCCGGGCCCTTGTTCTTCTTGATATCAACACCATCCGGGTTGTTCGAACCAACTTCGTGCAACGCGATGATGTGCGCGACCACCAGCCCAAGCAACACGATGGGCAGGGCAATCACGTGCAGCGCAAAGAAGCGGTTCAGCGTGGCGTCGGAGACAACAAAGTCACCACGGATCCAGATAGCGAGTTCCTCACCAACAAACGGCACGGCGCTGAACAGGTTGACGATCACCTGTGCGCCCCAAAATGACATCTGGCCCCACGGCAGCAGGTAACCGAGGAAGGCTTCTGCCATGAGCGCGAGGTAGATCAACATGCCGAAGATCCAGATCAGTTCGCGCGGCTTCTGGTATGAGCCGTACATGAGACCGCGGAACATGTGCAGGTAGACGACAATAAAGAATGCCGAGGCCCCGGTGGAATGCATGTAGCGGATCAACCAGCCCCAGTCGACATCGCGCATGATGAATTCGACCGAGCCAAACGCCATGGCGGCATCCGGCTTGTAGCTCATGGTCAGCCAGATGCCCGTAAGGATCTGGAGAACCAGTACCAGCAGTGCCAGGGAACCAAAGAAATACCAGAAGTTGAAGTTCTTTGGCGCGTAGTATTCGGACAGATGCTCTTTCCACATCTTGGTCATGGGGAAGCGGGCATCAACCCAGCCCATGAATTGTTGCATCTTGCTCATCATGCGGCTCCTTGATCAACACCGATCAGAATCAGCGTGTCAGACAGATACTTGTGCGGCGGCACCACCATATTGGTCGGCGCCGGGACACCGGCGTAAACACGGCCGGCCAGGTCAAATTTCGAACCGTGGCAGGGGCAGAAGAAGCCGCCCTTCCATTTCGGTCCGAGGTCTTCCGGCGCAACTTCGGGGCGGAAGGTCGGTGAGCAACCGAGATGGGTACAGATGCCGACAAGTACGAGGTATTCGGGCTTGATCGAACGATCGACGCCATCGGCATACTCGGGTTGCTGCGGAGCCTCTGACTCCGGATCTGCCAGGCGATCAGCCAGTGTTTCGAGATCCTTCAGGTTTTGCTCGGTACGACGTACCACCCAGACCGGTTTGCCACGCCATTCAACCGTCATTTGTTGACCTGGCTGCAACTTGCTGATGTCCGCTTCGACGGGTGCGCCGGCCGCTCGGGCCCGGGCACTCGGATTCCAGGACTTGAGGAAAGGCACCGCCACATAAGCAGCCCCGACCGCACCAATCGCAGTCGTGGCTCCAATGAGGAAGCGGCGTTTACTCTTGTCGACGCCCTCAGTACTCATTGACTAATCTCCCAATGGGTTTCAAATCTGGTGGTCGTGTGGCCGGGCAACATCATCATTTCAGAATATTGTCACTTAACCCACACAAACAGGCGCCGTATTCTCTACCAAGCCGCACCCAAGGTCAAGCATAATGAGCTTTTTGGCTTGAATAACAATAAGTTATTGAATTTCAGACAATCTGCTTGCAGTGGCTCATACCGGGTTATCGATATCGATAAAACTATGCCGGACATCAAACTCTCTGGCCAGCCGATCGCCGAGGGCCTGCACACCGTAGCGCTCGGTGGCATGATGGCCGGCGGCATAAAAATGCAGGTCGCATTCGCGCGCGACGTGTACAGTGTGTTCAGAGACCTCGCCGGTAATAAATGCATCGACACCGAGCCTCGCCGCCTGCTCAATGTAGTTTTGCGCCGCACCCGTACACCAGGCAACGCGTGATACCGGTCGCTGCGTCCCGGCGATATGCAGCGGCTCGCGACCGAGTGCCGCGGCCATCTGCCGGGCAAACTCCGCACCACTCACAGCCGAGGCCGTTGTGCCAAACAGGCCGATATCCGGGTCTCCGTTGCCGCCAAAACTACCCTGTGTCTGCAGCCCCAGGCGCAGCGCAAGCTGTGCGTTGTTACCCAGTTCCGGATGCGCATCGAGCGGCAGATGATAGGCCACCAGGTTAATACCGTGTTCGAGCAGCATACTGATCCGGCCGCGCTTCATACCGACAATGCGTGCGTCCTCGCCCTTCCAGAAATAACCATGATGCACGAGCAACATGTTGGCCTCCTGCGCAATGGCCTGCTCAATCAGGGCGCGGCTCGCGGTGACACCGGATACGATACGCAGCACTTCTCCCCAGCCTTCAACCTGCAGGCCGTTCGGGCAATAATCGTGGAAGCGTCCGCTCTCGAGCAGCGTGTCACAGTAACGGACTATCTCAGTAATCTCGGCCATATTCAGAATCTCTTTTTTGCACTGCGACACAGTATAACCCCAACCGGGTACGCCGGTTGCTGACGACAAACCAAACTCATGCTAGGGTAGCATCCCATGCAACTACGCAAATCCATCGTCTTCCTGCTACAGGCCATCAGTGTCGGCCTGGCGGCCTTTATAGTGATCGTGTTCCTCAAGCCGGACCTGCTCGAATCACCGGCGCCCGTGGTCGAGTTCCACGAGCAACAGGCGCCATTGTCGAACGGTGCACCGGCAAGCGGGCCAGTCTCCTATGCCGATGCGGTGCAACGCGCCGCGCCATCGGTCGTCAACATCTATACCGCCAAGCTCGTTACCGAGCGGCGTAACCCGTTGTTTGATGACCCGTTTTTCCAGCGCTTCTTCGGTGAACAACCCGGTGAGCCACGCCAGCGCCTGGAAACCAGTCTCGGCTCCGGCGTGATCCTCAGTGAAGACGGCTACATCGTCACCAACAACCATGTGATCCGTGGTGCGGACGAGATCCGCGTTGCGCTGGCCAACGGTGATACACCCCGGGCCGAAATCATCGGCACCGATCCGGATACCGACCTCGCCGTTCTGAAAATCAACTATGAAAGATTGCCGGCGATTACCTTCGGCGACTCGACCGCGATGCAGGTCGGTGACGTCGTGCTTGCAATTGGCAACCCGTTCGGTGTGGGTCAGACCGTCACGCTGGGTATTGTCAGCGCCACCGGTCGTAACCAGCTTGGTATCAACACCTTTGAAGACTTCATCCAGACCGATGCCGCGATCAATCCGGGTAACTCGGGGGGCGCACTGATCAATGCCCACGGCCAACTGGTCGGCATCAACACGGCGATCTTCTCGAAGACCGGCGGTTCACAGGGGATCGGCTTTGCCATCCCGCTCAGCCTGGCACGTGATGTCATGCAACAAATCATCGAACATGGCAGGGTCATGCGTGGCTGGCTCGGCATCGAGGCCCAGGATCTCAACCCCGAACTGGCCGAGTCCTTCAAGTTACCGGATACAAATGGCGTACTCGTCGCCGGTGTCTTGCGCGGCGGTCCTGCCGACGAGGCCGGTCTGCTGCCGGGTGATGTACTGGTCAGCATCAATGACCAGGTGGTAGTCAATTCACGCAACAGCCTGAACCAGATCGCCGGTTTCATGCCGGGTACCTCGATAAGACTCGGCGTGATCCGCGCCGGAAAGCGTGTTGAGCTCGAAGCCGTGGTCAGTGAACGGCCGAAGGCGCGTACCTGACCGGCTATTGATTACAGGCTTGCCTGCAACGCCTGAAGAAAGGCGCTGTTTTCCTGCGGTGTGCTGACGGTGACGCGCAGGCAGTCCTTGAGTGCACCGCCGGCAGGGTTGAGGTTCTTGATCAGTACGCCTTTATCTTTCAGGCTGGCGAAGACGTCATCGGCGTTGGCAATGCGAAACAAAATAAAGTTGGCCGCGCTGCCAAAGACCTCAATACCATCTATCGCGTTCAGGGCTTCGAGCAAATCAGCACGTGCAGCACGAATATTTTCCGCCTGTTCTTCAAGCACGTCGTTGTGTTCCAGCGCAAACTGCGCACTGGCCTGGGTCAGGATATTGATATTGTAGGGCAGACGCACCTTGTCCAGTTCCCGGCACCACTGTGGCGAACCGGCCAGGTACCCGAGCCGCAAACCGGCCAGGCCGGATTTGGAGACGGTGCGCATGACGAGCAGGTTGTCGTAGTCATTGACCCGGTTCAGAAAACTGCGCTGTGCAAAACTCGTATAGGCCTCGTCCACCACGACCAGTCCCGGCGCATTGGCGATAATATCCAGTACCTCGTCTTCGTCGAACAGGTTACCCGTCGGGTTGTTCGGCCAGGCCAGGAAGATCACGGCAGGTTGATGTGCGGCGATCGCCTTGCGCATGGCAACCATGTCGAGCGTAAAGTCTTCCTGTAATGGCACACCGACATAATCGACGTTACAGAAGAGGCTGATCATGCGATACATGACAAAGGTCGGTTCCGGCGCGAGCACGACGGCACCGGGTTTGGCCAGCGCCATGATGATCATCTGGATGATTTCATCCGAACCATTGCCGAGCAACAACTCGGTATGCGGCGGCACTTTCATGACTTCACGCAGTTGCTGCTTCAGGGCGCTGGCGGACGGGTCCGGGTAGCGGTTCAGGTCAACTGTACGCAGGCGTTGCAGCCATTGCTCCTTCAGTTCATCTGGCAGCTGGTAGGGGTTCTCCATCGCATCGAGCTTGATCCATTGACCTGGCGCCGGCACGTGGTAGGCCGACAGCGCGCGGATTTCCTCGCGGACCAGTTTCTTGATGTAGGGGTTATCGGCCATATGTTTTATTTGCTGAAAATCCAACGCAAAGACGCCAGGGCGCGAAGGTCGCAGGGAAGAAAATAAAACTGCGTGATCCGGGCCATTTTATAATTACTCTGCGTGCTTTCGTCTCTGCGCCTCTGCATTGGGTGTTAATCCTTGATGCGGTACTCGGCCGAGCGCGCATGTGCGATCAGGCCTTCGCCGTGCGCGAGTGTCGAAGCCACCTTGCCGAGTTCCGACGAACCCTGCGCCGAACACATGATCAGGCTGGAGCGCTTCTGGAAATCATACACGCCGAGCGGCGAACTGAAGCGCGCCGTGCGCGAGGTCGGCAGCACATGGTTAGGCCCGGCACAGTAATCACCGAGTGCCTCTGCCGTGTAACGGCCCATAAAGATCGCGCCGGCATTGCGGACCTGTCTGGCCATCGCTTCGGGATCGGCGACCGACAGTTCAAGATGCTCCGGGGCAATGTGGTTGGCGACTGCGACTGCCTCGTCCAAGTCACGCACCTGGATCAGCGCGCCGCGGTCTTTTATCGCGGCGTTGATTATCTCGGCGCGTGGCATGTCTTTTACCAGCCTGTCCATGCTCTCGGCCACAGCATCAAGGAAGGCGGCATCCGGGCACAGCAAAATCGACTGCGCATCTTCATCATGCTCGGCCTGCGAGAACATGTCCATGGCGATCCAGTCCGGATCGGTCTGGCCATCACACACGACCAGGATCTCGGATGGCCCGGCAATCATGTCGATACCGACCGTACCGAATACCATGCGTTTTGCCGTGGCGACAAATATGTTGCCCGGGCCGACGATCTTGTCGACCTGCGGCACGCTCTCCGTGCCATAGGCGAGCGCGGCCACGGCCTGTGCACCACCGATGGCGAACACCTTGTCGACACCGGCAATCGCCGCGGCGGCAAACACGAGTTCGTTAATCACGCCATCCGGCGTCGGCACGACCATCACGAGTTCTTCGACGCCGGCGACCTTGGCCGGGATCGCGTTCATGAGTACCGATGACGGGTAGGCCGCCTTGCCGCCCGGCACGTACAGGCCGGCCCGATCCAGCGCCGTAACCTGCTGGCCAAGCACTGTGCCGTCAGCCTCGGTGTACGACCACGATGCCATTTTCTGTTTTTCGTGATAGCTGCGCACGCGCTTGGCGGCGCGTTCCAGGGCCTCGCGTTGTGCCGGCTTGATGTTATCCAGCGCCTGCTGCAGGCGTGCCGGTGACACAATCAGATCAGCCATCGACGCGACATCAAGGCGATCGAACTGCTTCGTGTATTCGAGTATGGCGGCATCACCACGCTCGCGCACAGCGTTGAGGATATCGGTCACCGTCTGGAATACCTTTGCATCGGAAACCGATTCCCAGGCAAGCAATGCATCCAGCTGTTGCTGGAAGTCACTGTCTGTTGTTGAAAGACGTGTAATATCCATGAACTTAACCCTTCACGGCCTCACTGATTTGTTCGATGATCTGCTTGATACGCGCATGTTTCATTTTCATCGAGGCCTTGTTGACGATCAGGCGTGAGCTGATGTCACAGATGTGATCCGTGGCCTCAAGGCCATTCGCCTTCAACGTATTGCCCGTATCGACGAGGTCGACAATACAATCGGCCAGGCCGACCAGCGGTGCGAGTTCCATCGAGCCATACAGCTTGATCACTTCAACCTGTCGGCCCTGAGCGGCAAAGTAGCGCCGTGCCGTGTGCACATACTTGGTGGCGACGCGCAGGCGACCCTGGCCACCGAGAAAGTCCTTGCCCTGCGGCCCGGCGACCATGAGTTTGCACGGGCTGATCTTCAGATCGAGTGGCTCGTATAACTCGCTGCCCTCGTATTCCATGAGCGTATCCTTGCCGGTAATGCCGAGGTCGGCGGCACCGTAGTTGACGAACACCGGCACATCGGTGGCGCGGATAATCACGAGCTTCACGTTCTCCTGGTTCGTATCCAGCACCAGCTTGCGGCTCTTGTCAGGGTCATCGACAGGCTCGATACCTGCGTGCGCGAGCAGCGGCAGCGCTTCCTTGTAGATACGTCCTTTGGATACGGCAATGCTGATGGTGTCGTTACTCATATTCAATCCAGTAAAGATTATCTCGGTACACGGCGGATTTGTGCGCCAAGTGAAGACAGTTTTTCCTCGATATTGTCGTAGCCGCGGTCAATATGATAGATGCGGTCCACCACGGTATCGCCCTCGGCCACGAGCCCGGCCAGCACGAGGCTCGCCGAGGCACGCAGGTCAGTCGCCATGACCGGCGCGCCGGTGAGTTTCTCGATGCCGTTACTGATCGCGGTGTTGCCCTCAAGTTCGATTTCCGCGCCCATGCGCTGCATCTCCATGATATGCATGAAACGGTTTTCAAACACAGTCTCGGTGATCTTGCCGGTCCCCTCGGCAACAATATTCAACGTCGTGAACTGGGCCTGCATGTCGGTCGGGAAGGCCGGGTATGGCGCTGTGTGTACCGACACGGCCTTCGGCCGCTTGCCGTGCATATCGAGCGTGATCCAGTCCTCACCGGTTTCAATATCGGCACCTGCCTCGACGAGTTTGGCGAGTACCGCGTCGAGGATATTCGGGCGGGTGTCCTTGACGCAGATCCGGCCGCGGGTCACCGCCGCCGCCACCAGATAGGTGCCGGTCTCGATGCGATCCGGCAGCACCGTATAATCGGTACCGTGCAGACGCTCAACACCTTCAATCGTGATCGTGTCGCTGCCCGCGCCACTCACCTTTGCCCCCATGCTGTTCAGACAGTTGGCAAGGTCAACCACTTCCGGTTCGCGGGCGGCGTTTTCAATCACTGTGATGCCATCAGCCAGTGTTGCTGCCATCATCAGGTTTTCGGTACCGGTCACCGTCACCAGGTCCATCACCAGGCGTGCACCCTTGAGACGATCCGCCTTTGCCTTGATGTAGCCGTTCTCGACCGTGATGTCGGCACCCATCGCCTCGAGACCCTTGATGTGCAGGTTGACGGGGCGTGAACCGATCGCACAGCCGCCGGGCAGGGAGACCTCGGCCTCGCCGAAGCGCGTCAGCAGCGGCCCCAGTACCAGGATCGAGGAACGCATGGTTTTCACGAGTTCGTACGGCGCATAGAAGTTCTTGATAATGGTCGAGTCGACCTCGATGTTCATACGCTCATCGATCACCAGACCCACACCCATCTGTCCGAGCAATTCCATGGTCGTGGTGATATCGTGCAGGTGTGGCACATTGCGTATGAATACCGGACCATCGGCGAGCAGGGCCGAAGCAAGGATCGGCAGAGCCGCATTTTTTGCCCCGGCGATACGCACATCGCCTTCGAGTCGATTGCCGCCGGTAATGATGAGTTTATCCATCGTTTAATCCACTAACCGTTGTGACAACGGGTTAAAAAAACAAAGCCACCGCTGATGGGTGGCCTCGGTGTCTGTTAGTTACCTTTGTCGTGCCCAATCCATGTCACGAGGCCTGAAGTTTTTTCGCCTTGTCCCATTCCGCATGGGTATAGGTCTTGATGCTCAATGCATGAATTTCACCCGAGGTGATATGGTCACCCAGCGTGCCATAGACCATGCGTTGTTTGTTGACCATGGTCTTGCCCTCAAATTCATCGCTGATCACGATGGCATCGAAATGGCTGCCATCGCCACTCACCGTGGCTTCACAGCCTGGCAGGCCCTGTTCAATCAGTTGCTTGATAGTCTCTGGTTGCATGATTCACCTACCATTGCCTTAAAGGCGGCCTATTCTATATAAAAAAGGCACGGATGGCGACGCCGACCGACCGGCACATGATGGAATTCAGCCGAGCGGCAGGATCTGGTCCAGGCTGCTGGCGTGCGCGATTGCCAGCATTTGCGTGGGCATATTCAGGTAATGGAGGGTCTTGTTGCGCCGCCTGGCATAACGCAGCCATTCGATAAGCAGGGCCAGACC
>JASFME010000002.1:0-29839 GCA_050117725.1 Granulosicoccaceae bacterium
CGCAAGCTCGACTATACGAACATACCGACGGTCGTGTTCAGTCACCCACCGATCGGCACGGTCGGCCTGTCCGAAGACGAGGCACGCGAGATTCACGGTGATGCGGTCAAGGTCTATACGTCGCGTTTTACGCCGATGTACTACGCCTTCACCGAACACAGCATGAAGACCGCGATGAAACTCGTGTGTGTCGGCGCCCGGGAAAAGGTGGTCGGGGTACACATAATCGGCCTCGGTGCGGACGAGATGCTGCAGGGCTTCGCCGTCGCGGTGCGCATGGGTGCGACGAAGAAAGACTTTGATGACACGGTCGCGATCCACCCGAGCAGCGCCGAAGAACTTGTGACGCTGCGCTAGGTGACGCTATGGCAATCCGATCTTTTGCACAGCACACGCCGCAGGTTGACCCGACGGCGTGGGTCGATGACTCCGCGGTCGTGATCGGACAGGTCCGCGTCGGTGCGGACAGTTCGGTCTGGCCACTGACCGTGGTGCGCGGCGATATCAATGCGATCACGATCGGCATGCGCAGCAACATCCAGGATGGCTCGGTGCTGCACGTCACGCATGACAGCGAGTATGCGCCGGGCGGCTACGCGCTGAGTATCGGCGATGATGTCACGATCGGGCACAAGGTGATTCTGCATGCCTGTACGATCGGCAACCGTTGCCTGGTCGGTATGGGCTCGACCGTGCTTGATGGCGTCGTGTTCGAAGACGAGGTCATGCTCGGTGCGCACAGCCTCGTGTCACCGGGCAAGGTGCTCGAGAGCGGTTACCTGTATCTCGGTGCACCGGCGCGCAAGGCCCGCGCCCTGACCGACAGGGAGCGCGCATTTTTGCGCTATTCCGCCACGCATTATGTGGAATTGAAAAACAGGTATTGCGCGTAATATGTTGTATTTAATGGGCGTGCAACGAGGTAGCGCGAACCGTGCAGGAAAATGCCGCAGCCATCTGTGCGCTTTGTCTGAAAATCTCTTCCACTGGTCGTAAAAGACTTGTCACGGAACTGATCTGTGGCATGATGCGTATAATCAGGCCAGAGGATGGAGGTGCGTAGTATGGAAATCTACATCGGCAACATTCCCGAGGGCGTAGACGATTACGACTTGCGCAAGTTCATCGGTGTCAGCGGTGGTGAAACACGTTTCCGCATCATCGACAAGAGCGGCAAGAATGGCCGCCGCATCCGTTACGGCTATGCCGATATCGAACCGGCCAGGCTCGCCATCAAGGCCATGAGCAGAAATCATGGTCGTGAATGGCTCGGTCACAAGATCACCGTCCGCGAATTCAGACACCGTTCCTACAGTAACGAGCGCCGTACACTAAACTGGCGGGAAATCGATTGGCAAGGTGCTGAACGTCGCCATGTGGATCGTCGTGGCAAGGGCAAATTGAACCGTACCAACCATGACGAACCGGTACGGCTGTACGCCGAGCTGTAGGCGCGCCACTCACTAGCCAGTCGCCTCGAGATCGCGACGTAACAACTCGATCACCTCGCTGGTTGAGGGGCGCACCCCGCGCCACAGGGTGAAGGACTCGGCCGCCTGTTCGACCAGCATCCCCAGTCCATCAAGGACTTTATCCGCACCGTGGGCATTCGCCCAGGCCATAAACGGCGTCGGTTGCGCACCGTACATCATGTCGTATACCCAGCCACCTTCAGCGAGGACATTATCAGGCAGAGGCGGTAACTCACCCTGCAGGCTGGCAGCGGTACCGTTGATGATGCCGTCAAACTGCTGCCCGGCCAGCGCGTCAAAGCCACCGCCGCTAATGTCACAGCCAGTGTCGCTGAATATCTGCGCCAGTTTGACCGCCCTGTCCGCGGTGCGGTTGGCGATATAAATACTCGACGGTAGTTGTTCTATAAGAGGTTGCAGGACACCCTGCACGGCGCCGCCCGCACCGAGGATCAGCAGGCGTTTGCCCTGCAACTTGATGCCGTGGTTTTGTGTCAGGTCACGTACCAGCCCGACGCCGTCGGTATTGTCGGCATCAATCGTACCGTCGTCGTTCAATAGCAACGTGTTGACGGCCCCGGCGCGTATGGCGCGCTCACTGTGCCGATCGGCAAGGGCGTAGGCATCGTTCTTGAACGGCACGGTAATATTCAGGCCCTTGCCGCCCTCCTGCCGGAATTGTGTGACGGCCGCGGCCAGTTCACCCGGCTCGACAAGGATGCGCGTGTACTCGATGTCCTGCCCGGTCTGAACAGAAAACGCCGCATGAATCTGCGGCGATTTGCTGTGGGCAATCGGGTTGCCCATGACGGCATAGCGGTCGGTCATCCGCCGAACATACCCTTGAGCGTGAAGAAGAACAATATCGACAGGATGGCGCCGGCCGGCAGGGTAATGATCCAGGACAGGAAGATCGTGCGCACCACGTTAAGGTTCAGTGCCGCGATGCCGCGCGCCATGCCGACGCCGAGTACCGCACCGACCAGCGTGTGCGTGGTCGAGATTGGCAGGCCGGTACCGGAGGCGAGCACGACAGTGGTGGCCGCTGACAGTTCGCAGGCAAAACCCCGGCTCGGGGTCAGTTCGGTAATGTGTTTGCCCACGGTCGCGATCACGCGCCGGCCGTACATGAGCAGGCCAATCACAATGCCACCGCCGCCGAGTAATAATACCCAGGCGGGCAGGGCCGTTTTTTGTGCGACTTCACCGCCGGACTGCACGACACCGACGATAGCGGCCACCGGGCCGATGGCATTGGCGACGTCATTTGAACCATGGGCGAAGGCCATGCCGCAGGCGGTTACGACCATGAGTACGGCGAACACCTTTTCAACATTGGCGAAATGAAAATCCCGATCCGCGTTCGGGTCGAGTTTGATCTTGCTGATGAAATAGATGCCGATGCCCATGACGACGAGGCCGACCAGCACGGCGATGGCATAGCTTTCGACACGGCTTAGCTCGAGCCCGACATGTTTGAGTCCCTTGAACAGTGTGACCAGTGCCAGGACAAAGCCGGTCAAAAAGATATACACGGGAACATAGCGTTTCGCGTATTTGAACGGGTCACGTTTATTCAGAATGAATTTCTGCACACTGCGGAACAGCCAGTAGGAAATGATACCCGCAATCGCCGGCGATACGACCCAGCTCATGACAATCGAACCGACCTTGCCCCATTTTACTGCATCCATACCGATACCGATCGCGGCAAAACCGACGATGGCGCCGACAATGGTATGCGTGGTCGAAACCGGCCAGCCGGCACGCGAGGCGATCAACAACCAGATGCCGGCAGCGAGCAGCGCGGCGAGCATGCCGAAAATCAGTATGTCCGGGTTGCCAGTCAGCAGGTTGGCATCGACGATACCCTTGCGGATGGTTTTCGTGACCTCACCACCGGCAAGAAAGGCGCCCGTGAATTCAAAGATGGCGGCGATGATAACGGCCTGCTTGATAGTGATCGCACCTGAGCCTACCGAGGTGCCCATCGCATTGGCCACGTCGTTGGCGCCGATACCCCAGGCCATGAACAGGCCGAATACGCAGGCAAGCACAAGATAATAAATTTCGAATTCCATGTGTGAGCCCCTTGCTTCAGCGTGCCAGCATCAATTCGAGACGGCTGCCAACGCGCTGCGATAAATCAGCGAGGTCACCAATCCAGTCAATCACGCGGTACAGGAACATGACCTGTACAGGCGGCAAATCCTTTTCCAGTTTGAACAGGGCGGCGCGCACCTTGACCTCGATCTTGTCGGTGTCACTTTCAATCGCGTCGAGTTCCTTGATCATGGATTCAACCAGTTTCACTTCGCGTCCGCCAAAGCCGGTTTCGACGAGTTCATCGAGTTCATTAATCGCGGTTTGTGCCTGCTTCGCGGCATCAATGGCACGCCTGACGAAATCGATAAGTTGTTCCTTGACGGTTTCGGGGAATTTTATCTTGCGGCCGGTGATCAGCCCGGCGATATCCTTGGCGCGGTTGGCGACATTGTCCTGCATGGTCAGCACTTCGAGCAGGTCGCGGCGTGAGACCGGCATGAACAGGCTTTTTGGCAAGTGCATGCGAAGCTCGCGTTTCAGCTTGTCAGCCTCACCTTCGAGTTTGGCAATCTTTTTCTGTTCACTGCGCGCAAGTTTCCAGTCTTCCTGCAGCACGGCCTCGAAAAAAGGGATCAGCTGTTCGGTACAGGTGATCACACTTGCCATGTGGGTCTGGAGTGGTTTTACGGGTGAAGTGCCGAACAGACTGGAGATAGTGGTTCTGGCCATATCTGGAATCCTCGGTTATGCCGCCCCTGCGGGCATATCATTGTTGTCATGTTTTTGTAATGTGCGCGCAGTATATCCGCTCACCCCGGGCGTGCAACCCTGTTAGCCCGAGTGAAAGACTCGGGCTTGAAGGCACTACAACCAGCCGGCGACGCGCTTCGCGAAATAGGTCAGGATGCCATCGGCACCGGCGCGCTTGAACGACAGCAGGGATTCCATGACCACGGCCTTCTCATCGAGCCAGCCGTTTTGTGCCGCCGCCATGTGCATGGCGTACTCGCCGCTGACCTGGTAGACAAAGGTCGGCGCGCCGAACTGGTCCTTGACCCGGCGCACGATGTCGAGATACGGCATGCCCGGCTTGATCATGATCATGTCGGCACCCTCGTCGAGGTCGAGTGCGACTTCCCACAGTGACTCGTCGCTGTTGGCCGGGTCCATCTGGTAGCTGGACTTGTTGCCGGCGCCGAGACTGGCCGCCGAGCCGACCGCGTCGCGGAACGGCCCGTAGTAGCTCGAGGCGTACTTGGCCGAATAGGCGAGGATGCGGGTATGGATATGACCGGCCTGTTCGAGGGCCTCGCGGATGCGGCCGATGCGGCCGTCCATCATGTCCGACGGGGCGACGACGTCGGCGCCGGCCTGCGCGTGCGAGACGGCCTGTTGCACCAGTACATCGACGGTTTCGTCGTTGAGCACGTAGCCGCTTGCATCGATCAGACCGTCCTGGCCATGAGTGGTGAACGGGTCGAGTGCGACGTCGGTGATCACGCCGAGCTGCGGGTACTTGTCTTTCAGGGCACGCACGGCGCGTTGCGCCAGGCCGTCCGCGTTCCAGGCCTCGCGCGCGTCCTCGGTCTTTTTTTCCGCGGGCGTGACGGGGAACAGCGCCACCGCCGGGATGCCGAGCCCGACCAGTTCGCCGGCCTCCTTGAGCAGCTCGTCGATGCTGAGCCGCTCGATGCCAGGCATGCTCGCCACCGCCTCGCGTTGGCCCCTGCCCTCGAGCACGAACATCGGGTAGATGAGGTCATCCACGCTCAGTGTGGTTTCACGCATGAGACGGCGCGAGAAATCATCGCGGCGCATGCGGCGCATACGCATATGGGGGAAGCGGCCATGGCCGACATCGGTTTTGCTCACGACAAACTCCGGCTTGAATACGGGTAAGTGGGAGCTATCCTACCCGAGCCGGGCGGGCAAGAGAACCTTGTGGCTATGCCAGGCCTGGAATTGTGTTCAGTTTTCCAGCTGGGAAATAATCCACGGCTGCAGGATCAGGGCGATCAAGAGCGCGGTCAGGGTATCCCGGTACCGGTTTAACTCAAACAGGTTGATCAAATCCGGCCCAAATACGACCAGCACACTGATGGCAGCAGCAAATGCGAATAAACGTTTCATGACGACTCCAAAATATGACCAGGTGCATTCACGCCTTGTGCGTTGCAGGGTATTATCGCTGATACGCAGCCGGTCTTCGCGTCCTGGCGCACACAACCAGTGAGAGCCTGGTCACAAAAACAACAATTGCTGCCGGGTGGAGAGCCGAATGCCTGTATTTCGTTTTATCGCCAACCAGATGGCGCCCCTGACCCTGATTGGTGCCGTGCTCGCCTTTGTCTGGCCACCGCTGTTCCTGATCTTCAAGGATGTGTTCCTGTGGTTGTTCGCCGCCACCATGTTTGCGCTCGGTATCGTGCTGCGCCAGCAGGAACTGCGCGCGACGGTCAGCGAGCCGGGCAAGATTGCTGCGGGCGTACTGACCCAGTACTCGGTCATGCCCGTGCTCGGTTTCGCCGCGGCCAGCAGCGGGCTGGTGGCGCCGGAAATCGCGCTCGGTTTTGTCATCGTCGCCTGCGCGCCCGGCGCGATGGCGAGCAATGTCATTGTCTACCTGGCCGGCGGAGCGGTCGCCTACTCGATTGCCCTGACCACGGTCGCCACCCTCCTGTCACCGCTGCTCACGCCGGCGCTCGTGAAGTGGCTGGGCGGGGCCTTCATGCCCGTGCAGTTCTGGCCGCTTATGCTGACCATCATCAAGACCGTGCTCGTGCCGCTGCTGCTCGGCATGCTGGTGCGGCGCTGGCTCGAGGCCCGGCATGGCCGGCAACTGGTGCTGGCCAGTGAGATTGCGCCGGCGGTGGCGGCCCTCGCGATTATTATCATTTGCAGCTATGCCGTGGCGGCGAACGTGGAACGCATCAGGGAGGTCGGCGGTATGGTGATCATGCTGGTCGTAGTGGTCAACGCGCTCGGCTACCTGCTCGGCTACGGCCTGGCCCGGGTGTATGGTTTTGATGCCCGCCACCGCCTGACCCTGGCCATTGAAATCGGCATGCAGAATGCCGGACTGGGGGTGGCGCTGGCGCTCGCGCATTTCCCGCCGCAAACGGCCCTGCCCGGTGCGCTGTTCGCGTTCTGGTGCGTGCTGACGGCAGCCGGGGCCTCGGCCTGGCTCAAGCGCCGGCATGGCCATGCGGCATAGTCATACATTTAGGCTATAAACGCGGGCGAGAATCCCTGTTAGTATTGAGGTTAGGGAATCGTTGTGTCCCCAGTAATCGATCAAGAATAATTGAATAACGGGTGGTCATGGCAACAATCAAGGTTGATGTAGGTGATTTGCGCACGGGCATGTACGTGGCCGAGCTGGATCGTCCGTGGCTGGAGTCACCGTTTCTGTTCCAGGGTTTTCTGCTCGACAACGACGAGGATCTTGAGCGGGTCCGCGAGGTGTGCGAGTACGTCTACGTTGATCCGGAAAAAGGCGATGTCCCTGAAGAGAAGTCGCACGAATTTGTCCCGCCACCGCGCCGCAGCACGACGATAATCGACTGGAAGACCCGCGAGCGCCGCGAAGTCGCGGTGCCCTTCCAGAAGGAAATCGAGAATGCCCGCCATGTACACCACCGTACCCGCCAGCAGATTGATGTCATGTTCAGCGATGTGCGCATGGGGCGGAATCTGAACCTGAATAATGCGAAGGCGGTGGTCGGCGAGATGGTCGACAGTATCGTGCGCAATCCGGATGCGATGCAGTGGCTGACCAACCTGCGCAATCGTGATGAATACACGGCGATTCACAGTCTGAATGTCTGTATCTTTGCCCTGACCTTTGGTCGTTTTCTGGGTCTGAATGACAAGGAACTCAATGAGCTGGGCATTGGCGCGCTCATGCATGACATCGGCAAGATGCGGGTGCCGCTCGAGATCCTCAACAAGGAAGGCAAGCTGAGCCGCGATGAACTTGCGCTCGTGCGTGAACATGCCATACATGGTTACGAAATCCTGCTCGAACATGCTGACAGTCTGCCGGAAAGTGCACTGGAGGTGACCTTGTCGCACCATGAGCGCAAGAACGGTAACGGTTACCCGCGCAAACTCAGCGGTGATTTTATACACCTGTTCGCACGTATTGTCGCGATCGTCGATGTCTATGATGCGATCACCTCGGATCGGGTTTACCACCATGGCATGAATAGTCTGGATGCCCTCAAGCACATGTTCGAGTCACGTATGGAGCAGTTCGACGAGGAACTGATTGAACAATTTATCAAGTGTATTGGTGTCTACCCGATTGGCAGTATCGTCGAACTGAACACGGGTGAGATTGGTATTGTCATATCAGTTGCGCAACGACAACGGCTTACACCGATCATCATGATCGTGCGTAATGAAGAAGGCAAATCCGTATTGCCGCCGCGTATGCTGGATCTGCAGCACTTTTCGCAATCCAGTGAGGACGCACGAGGACTGGAAATCCGGCGTGTGCTCGAACCCAGCAAGTGCAATATCGATTTGCGCCAGTACGTGCGCAGCGAAATCCCGCTCTAGACCACACCATTCGTCTGCACAGCGAGCGGCTGCTATGCTAGCGCTATGCGTTTGTTGTGTCTGATAGTTTGCCTGCTCAGTCTGCCCGTGTTGGCGGCGGATACACGCACGTTTGAAACCGCCGGGGGTGAAGTCAGTTACAGCCACTATCCGGCGCAAGGCAATCGTCTGTTTATCTGGGTCGCACCGGAGGCCGGTTTGCAGGACAGCGAACGCGAGGCCGCGGCACAACTCGCGCAAGACTATGCTGTCGAGGTCTGGTACCCCGATTTGTTCGAGGCCAACTTCCTGCCGATCGTGCAAAGCAGCATGGATCGCATACCGGCCGTGCAACTGGCTGACTTGTTGCAGTCAGCCACCCGTACTGACAAGCAGGTGTACTTTGTCACAAGTGGACGCGGCGCCATTCCGGTGTTGCGCGGCATACGCCTGTGGCAGCAGGCCAATCCGGACAGTAGCCGGTTGCGCGGGGCGATCCTGCTCAGCGCGAAGTTTTTTGTGGAAACACCCGATCCGGGCCAGGCTGGCGAGCTCATGCCCATCACGAGCGCAAGCAACCTGCCACTGTTTGTTATGCAGCCGGACAAGTCACCGTGGTGGTGGAAGCTTGAAACAACCATCTCCGCGCTGGAACGCGGCGGCAGTCATGTCTTCATAAAGCGCTTGCCGGGTGTACGCGACCGGTTTTATTACCGTCCCGATGCCACGACACAGG
The DNA here is from genome assembly GCA_050117725.1 of Granulosicoccaceae bacterium. Classification (GTDB taxonomy): domain Bacteria; phylum Pseudomonadota; class Gammaproteobacteria; order AKS1; family AKS1; genus JASFJH01. The sequence continues at coordinate 8,797 of JASFME010000002.1, forward strand.
AACGCGCCCTGGCCAGGCGTTTGCCGGCGCTCCTTGTCGAGGCCGCACAACTGCTTGATACCCAGCAGGCCGCGCGTACTGCGGTGGGCACGACGCTTGTAGAAAAGGCCGCGCCGGAGGGCAAGAAGGAACGCGTCCTGCAACGCTATGAGGGCAACCCGCTGCCGCCGCCACTTGATCTGAATAACCTGGCGGGCCAGGCGCGTGGCCTGGATGATTACCGGGGCAAGGTGGTGCTCGTCAACTTCTGGGCCACGTGGTGCCCACCGTGCGTGCATGAAATGCCGTCAATGCAACGCTTGCAGGATGGCTTCAAGGACAGACCGTTCACGATCCTCGCCGTGAACATGGCCGAGGACGAAGCCACCATCAACACCTTCCTGCGCGAAAAGGTTAGTGTCAATTTCCCGATCCTGCTCGATAGTAACGGTGTCGCATTGCGCGACTGGGGCGTGTTTGCCTTTCCCACCTCGTACGTACTCGATAAACAGGGCCGGATTCGTTATGCCCTGTTCGGTAGCCGCGACTGGGATACGCCGGATGTGATCGAGGTGATTGAAAGCTTGATTGATGAATGAGGCGTAAAGTCTGGTATCGTTGATTCAGACAGGATTGACATGATTAACAGGATAAATTGTTCATTTCTAATTATGTCAATTCTGTTCATCCTGTCAAAAATGTTTGTTGGTTGTGTGATAATCAAGCAATAAGACCAGAGGGAGGAGGTCATGTTCTCGACAAGAACGAGTGTATTACCCATCATCTTTTGTATTGCCGCAGCACTGTCGGCCTGTAGCACACAGGAAAAGAAAGCAGAAAAACCGGCGCCTGAACCGGTACAACAGGTAAAAACCGCACCGCCGGTAAAAACAGCACCTGTCAAACCGAAGCTGTCAAAAAGAGATCGGATGATGCGCGTTGCATTGCAGATGCGCGGCAAGCCGTATCGCTACAGCGGCGCGACACCTGCAGGTTTTGATGCAAGTGGGCTTGTGTATTACAGCTACAAGGAAGTCGGTTTGATCGCACCACGTGAATTCAGGGCGCAATTTGAGCAAAGCAGGCCGGTGCCAAAAGACAGGATTCGTCCCGGTGATCTCGTGTTCTTCGCACTCGGTACCGACAAACCAAATCATGTCGGTATCTACCTTGGTACCAACAAGTTTATGCATGCCCCGCCGACACATACGAAGGTGATCCTGTCGGACATCCGCTCGAAGAAATGGGCCGACGTGCTCGTTCGTGGCGGAAGGCTATAAAATTCTGATCGATGATCGCGGATTGATGATCGGAAAACCTTCATCAATCATAAATCATCAATTACCCCAGCCAGTCGTGCGGTTGTAAATAGTTGTCGTACAGCTCCGCTTCCGGTGATCCCGGCTCCGGTGACCAGTTGTAGCGCCACTTCACGAGTGGCGGCAGGGACATGAGGATCGACTCGGTACGGCCGCCGGTCTGCAGGCCGAACAGCGTGCCGCGATCGAACACGAGGTTGAATTCAACGTAACGGCCCCGCCGGTAAAGCTGGAAGTCACGTTCACGATCACTGTACGGGATGTCCTTGCGGCGTGCGACGATCGGCTGGTAGGCGGGAATGTAGTGATCACCGACACTGCGCATAAAGGCAAAGCTCTGTTCAAAGCCCGGTTCGTTCAGGTCGTCGAAGAACAGCCCGCCGACGCCGCGCGTTTCATTGCGGTGCTTGAGGAAGAAGTATTCATCGCACCATTTTTTGTAACGCGGGTAGACATCCGCACCGAACGGTTCACAGGCCGCTTTCGCGGTCTCGTGCCAGTGGATGACATCCTCGCGGAACGGGTAGTAGGGCGTCAGGTCAAAGCCGCCACCGAACCACCAGATCGGGGCTTCACCGTCCTTCTCGGCGATAAAGAAGCGTACATTCGCGTGCGAAGTCGGCACGTACGGGTTGTGTGGATGGATGACGAGTGACACGCCCATGGCCTGGAAGCTGCGGCCGGCCAGTTCCGGGCGTTGTGCCGTAGCCGAGGCCGGCAGGCTGTCACCGAACACATGCGAGAAGTTGATCCCGGCCTGCTCGAAGACCTTGCCGTTGGTCAGTACGCGGGTACGACCACCGCCACCCTGTTCGCGCTGCCAGTTATCCTCGGCGAAGCGCACCCCTCCGTCTTCTTCCTCGATGGCAGTGCAGATGCGGTCCTGCAGGTCGAGCAGGTAGGTCCTGACGGCGTTTATGTCCGGTTGGCTCATCGTGTGTTGATACCCGTGTGTTGCAAAGGCCAACCAGTGTATTGGATTTGCTGCGCTCTGGAAAACCCGCTTTCGCGATCAATACTCTTCAATCAGCCATTTGCTCAGGCGCGCAGGATTTTGTTGCTGCGCGCGTCACGAATCGTGCTGGGTTTGACGGCTCCCCCGGTACGACCATGCAGGATAACGTCAATGCGGGCGTTGAAGCGCGTGCGGACTTCGAGCGCAGTGCGGGCAGGACGCTGCCCTGCGAGGTTGGCACTGCTCGACACGAGCGCGCCGCCGAAAGCATCACACAGGGTGGCCATGAGCGGGTGCGCCGTGACCCTGACCGCCAGCGTGTCGTGTGTGCCGGTCAGCCAGGCCGGTGTATCCTCGCGGGCAGGCCACAGCCAGGTGTGCGGGCCGGGCCAGCTTTGCAGTACGCGTTCGCGGGCAGGCTTCGCTAACGGGCCGAGGTAGGGTTCGAGTTGGCGGAAATTGCTGGCCACAAGGATCAGGCCCTTGTGCACGGGGCGTTGCTTGAGTGCCAGCAGGGTGTGCACGGCATCGGCATTGAGCGGATCACAACTGAGGCCGTAGACAGCCTCGGTCGGGCAGGCGACGATGCCGCCAGCATGCAGCACGGCTACGGCACGGTGCAGCGGCCAGGCGCGCATGCAGCTCAGCCTTTCAGCTTGTCCATGAGGCCATCGTTTTTCGCGATCACCTCGGCGGCATTTTTCTCACGTGCGGTCTTGATTCTGGCCGCGATGTCAGCATCGGAGATGGCCAGCATTTGCGCCGCAAGCCAGCCAGCATTTTTTGCCCCGGCCTTGCCGATCGCCACGCAGGCAACCGGGATACCGCCGGGCATCTGCGCGGTCGACAGCAGTGCATCCATACCCTGTAACGGCCCGGCATCGATCGGCACGCCGATCACGGGCTTCGTGGTCAGACCGGCGACGGTCCCGGCAAGATGTGCAGCCATGCCGGCCGCGGCGATGAACACGACACAGCCGCGCTTTTCTGCATCATGCACAAATTCGCGGGTAGCAGCCGGGGTACGGTGCGCAGAGGTAACACGCACCTCAAACTCGATATCGAGACTTTTCAGGACATCGATACAACCCTGCATCGTCTCCAGATCGGAATCCGATCCCATTAAAACGGCGACAAAGCTCATACTGACCTCATATCCTGAATCTGTAGTTAGGTAAATGCAGGGCGATTATAGACAATTTTGTCTTCAGGAGGCTTCTGCTTCCTCATCGTCACGCTCGAAGGGTTCGCTGTAGCCGCAATCCTTCTGCGGGCAGACCTTTTCCGTGCCGCGTTTTTTCGTGGTCTTCACGGTCAGCATCGGCCAGCCGCAGTCCGGGCACTTTTCGTCAAGCGGTTCGTTCCACACCGCGTAGGTGCAGTCCGGGTAGCGCTCGCAGGAATAGAAGACCTTGCCGTAGCGAGATTTGCGCAACAGCATGTTGCCCTTGTTGCACTCGGGGCACTTGACGCCGGTGTCTTTGGGTTTTTCGATCGGCTCGATGTATTTGCATTTCGGATAATGACTGCAGCCGATGAACTTGCCGTAACGACCGTGCTTGACGACGAGGTCGTGATCGCACTCGGGGCATTTGCGGCCCTTGACGATTTCCTGGTCGGCCTCGTTGTCGTCGCCGTTCAGGTTACGCGCGTAATCGCACTCCGGGTAATTCATGCAACCGATGAAACGGCCGCGCCGCCCGAGGCGGATCGACAGGTCGCCACCACACTTCGGGCATTTCTCATCGATCTTTTCATGCGTGACATCGCGGCGATCCACGTTCTCCTCGGTATAGTCGACGAGTTTTTTGAACGGATCCCAGAAGTCACGCATGAGCGGCACCCAGTCTTTCTCGCCGCGCGACACGGCATCGAGATCGTCTTCCAGCAACGCGGTGAAGTCATAGTCAACATACTTGGGAAAGTAGTTGGTCAGGAAGCGGTTCACGACACGGCCGACATCGGTCGGGATAAAGCGGCGTTTCTCCATCTCGACGTATTCGCGGTTTTGCAGGGTCGAGATGATAGAGGCATAGGTAGATGGCCGGCCGATGCCATGTTCTTCAAGTGCCTTGACCAGCGTCGCTTCGTTGAAGCGTGGCGGCGGCTCGGTAAAGTGTTGCTCGGGACGAATCTTTTCCAGTGTCACGCTGTCGCCCTCTTCCATCGGTGGCAACAGTTTCTCATCTTCTTCACCGGCCTTTTCATCATCCTTGCCTTCCTGGTAGACGGCGATAAAACCGGGATCGACGATGGTCGAACCATTGGCGCGGAAGATGCCGGCATCACCGGCGGCCAGATCGGCGGCAACCGTATCGATGGTGGCATGGATCATCTGGCAGGCAATGGTGCGCTTCCAGATCAGCGAATAGAGTTTGAACTGTTCGGCGCTCAGGTGTTTCTTGATGGATACCGGGTCACGTTCCGCCGAGGTCGGGCGGATGGCCTCATGCGCCTCCTGGGCATTCTTCGCCTTGGTTTTGTAGACGCGTGGTTCCTTCGGCACGTTTTGTTTGCCATAACGCGAGCTGATCACACTGCGGATTTCCTCGAGTGCATCGTTGGCCAGCGTCACCGAGTCAGTACGCATATAGGTAATCAGACCCACTGCGCCATCACCTGTATCGATACCTTCATACAGTTGCTGCGCAATCCGCATGGTGCGCTGCGCGGTAAAGCCCAGCTTGCGCGAGGCCTCCTGTTGCAGGGTTGAAGTGGTAAACGGCGCCGCCGGGTTACGCTTGCGTTGTTTCTTTTCGATCTTCGCGACAAGCAGCTTGCCATTCGCCGCCTTGCTCAGCTCAGCTTCGGCCTTGTGGGCCTGGTCTGTGCTGGTGATGCTGAATTGTGACAGCTTCTTGCCCTGGTATTGTTGCAACTTGGCGGAAAAGCCCTTCTTGCCCACCTTCGTATCAGCCTCGATGGTCCAGTATTCACGCGGCTTGAATTTCTCGATCTCTTCCTCGCGCTCGACGATCATACGCAGCGCCGGGCTTTGCACACGGCCGGCAGACAGGCCGCGGCGGATCTTCTTCCACAACAGCGGCGAGAGGTTGAAACCCACCAGGTAGTCGAGGGCGCGGCGTGCCTGTTGCGAATTGATCAGGTCCATCGACAGTTCGCGTGGGTGTTGAATTGCGTCCTGGATCGCGCGCTTGGTGATTTCATGGAACACGACGCGACCGACTGTTTTTCCTTCCAGCAGTTTGCGCTGCTTGAGCATTTCGTACAGGTGCCAGGAGATCGCTTCACCTTCGCGATCCGGGTCAGTCGCGAGCCACAGGGCATCGGCTTTTTTCAGCGCCTTGGCGATCGCATCGACATGCTTCTGGTTTTTTTCAATTGGCTGGTAGTTCATGGCAAAGCCATGCGCCGTATCCACTGCACCTTCTTTTGGTTTCAGGTCACGCACGTGGCCATACGAGGCAAGCACCTGGTAGTCCTTGCCGAGATATTTATTGATCGTCTTGGCCTTGGCCGGCGATTCAACGATGACGAGATTTTTTGCCATATCCTGAATAATCGTTACTGTTAGTAATAAATAAAAGCCGGTAGTCAATAAAAGGCGGGATCCCTGTCCCGCCTTATATCAACTTAAGCCAATTTTTTTCAAATGAGAACCCCGTTGTGTTAACGGCGTCTCATCTACAGGATTTTTAAAGGGGAAATCAGCGGGGTAGCCGGCGCTCAGTGGAACTGCCCGGCAGTTTCCTCGAAGACAAAATCCTCCATCCATGCATAGGCCGCTTCCTGTCCCGGCTGGTTGAACAGCACCATAAGCACGACCCACTTGATCAAATCCGTGTCTATTTCGTCACTGCCAAGCGCCATGACGCGATCGATGACAAGCTCGCGGCTATGGTGATCAAGCACGCCGGTCTGTTCGAGGAACAACAGCAGGCCACGGCATTCCACATCAAGGTGATCGGTTTCACGCTCGGTGAAGACGCGCACCGATGGCGTATTGTGCAGGAGCAGGGGCGTCGCGTCGCTTTGCAGCGCGGTCAGTCCTTCAATCCAGTCAAATGCACGGGAAATTTCACCTTGACGAAAGCCTGCACGTTGCAGTTCGCTTTCGAGGGAGGCCTGATCCTGGTCGATACCACTCTCATCGGCCATGTAGTTTTCAAACAGATAGACGAGTACGTCGAGTACGTTTTGTTTCATGTCGGGATTGTGTCATGGCGGCGCTGGAAATGACCACCCCCTAGCGCCGCGAGTTTTCCTTGCAATTCGAGTAGCAACAGCATGCTTGAAACCTGCTCGGCCGTCAATCCACTGCGTTCGACCAGCGTGTCGATATCCACCGGGTCGAAGCCCATGTGTTCGAGCAGGGCCTGCAGATCGGGCGCGAGCGGGACGGCGGGTGCCGGGCTGGCCGCCGGCGTGTCGAACAGGGCGGCCAGCGCGCCGAGTTCGAAGATGATGTCATCGAGGCATTCAACGAGATGTGCGCCGTCGCGCAACAGGCGGTGACAGCCGCGTGACTGCGGATTGTGGATCGAGCCGGGGATGGCGAAGACCTCGCGGCCCTGCTCAGCCGCGAGCCGCGCCGTGATCAGCGAACCGCTGCGCAGGGCGGCTTCGACGACGAGTACGCCGAGGCTCAGGCCGCTGATAATGCGGTTGCGCTGCGGAAAATGTGCGGCAAGTGGCGGCGTGCCGGGCGGGAATTCGCTGACCAGTGCGCCGTGCTCGCAGATATAGCCGGCCAGTTCGCTGTGCCGCGCCGGGTAAATCCGGTCGAGACCATTGCCGAGCACCGCCACGGTCGGGCTTGCCACATCCAGGGCACCGGCGTGCGCAGCCGCGTCAATGCCGAGCGCCAGTCCGCTGGCGATGCCCAGGCCGAGCTTGCCCAGGGCCCGGGCAAATTCACGGGCATTGTCGCGGCCACCGGCAGTCGGCTTGCGGCTGCCGACAATCGCCAGCTGCGGTTGCTGTAATACCGCCGGCTCACCGGCTACATAGAGCAGTACGGGCGGGTCGGGGATCTCGCGTAACAGGCCGGGGTAGGCCGGACTGTCCCAGACGATCAGGTGGTGATTGGGCGCGGCCTCCAGCCAGGCCTGGCTGGAGGCGAGATGGCGCGGCGTGGCCTGTTCAAGCCATTGCCGGCCACGGGCGGGCAGGCTGATTGCCCCGTTTTCGATGGCGGCCCGAATCCCGGCCGGTGTGTGGAAATCCTCCAGCCACTGCCGGCGGCGGACCGGGCCGAGACCGGGTAACTGGTCTAACAGCAGCCAGTCGCGCAGTGCATCAGGGTCGGAAACAAATGGAGCGGCGGGCCGGCCCGCCGTGGGGGTTTCTTGCTGCATGACATCGGGCCTCCCTGCCCTTGTATACAGTGTGATGTCGGCCTGTACCCCGCATACGGGAGCACAGGATATTCTATGGTTACAGGTCGTCGGGTGTGCGCACGAGATCGAAGACGTGCATCGGCCTTTTCGCTTCCATGACCAGCGCATAGCTGACCTTGTCGAAGACGCGGAACACCATAATCGTGCCGGCGAGTTCATCCGGCAGCTTGACGCTGTCGTGACGGTCTTCCGTGGTGACCTGGTCAGAAATGGTCTCGCCATGGCGATACACGGACAGCACGTGACCGATGTCGAGACCTTCACGCGCGCCGTTGTTGAGCACGACAATATTGTGCTGCCCTATCTGGCTGACACCATCGGAGACGGCGATGATGGCGGCATCGATCTCGTTGGCCGGCGCATGCGGCATGAAGTGCTGGTCAAATTCATCGTCACGCACCGGCATGACGAGATCGCCGCGCTGCGCTTCGCGTGTTGTACTGGTCAGGGCCAGCGTCGACACTTCTTCGTCCTGTTTGAAATAGGTCAGTTGCCCTTCACCGACGAAGATCGCCTCGTAGCCGAGGATCTGGCTTTCATCGTCCTTGTCGGCCCCGGGATTGCGGTAGACCTGGCCCGGGCGATACACGGAATACTTGCCCTTGTTGGCCTTGGTCAGGCCGCGCACGTAGACACTGTCACCCGCGCCGACCACAATATGCTCGCCGGCGGTCTCGACGACGTAGGGCGCGTTATCCAGTTCTTCCTGACTGACCACGAGCGGCCGGTTCAGGAACTGGCGTATCGCATCGAGCGGGATGGTCGGGATGGCACGCTCGAGCCGTTCGGCGCGCACACTCGGACCGAGCTTGATGGTCTGGCGGCCGCGTTTGACGGACAGGATCGGTTTGCCGTTGGCATCGTAGGTCAGCGTGATCACGTCTCCCGGGTAGATCAGGTGGGGGTTGGCGATCTGCTGATTGGCGTGCCAGATATCCGGCCAGCGCCAGGGGTCACGCAGGAAGCGTCCGGCGATATCCCAGAGCGTGTCACCCTTGACGACGGTGTATTGATCCGGATGATTCGGGTTGAGGGCCGGGTCGGCAGCAAACCCGCTTGTGCCAAGCGACACAGTGAGCAGTGCGACGGCTAGCAGCTTCTTTATAGACATGGGCATCCCTTTTTTATGCATTGTGCGCGTTATGCCTTATTCTTCCTGGGGGCCGGAACGAGTTTAGCGAAAAACCCGCACCTCACCAAGTATAGCCGAGGTGCCCCCTTATCCCGTATGATCATTATCTTAGCAGCTTAACCTGTTTTATTACTAGAAATTGTTGACGGAAGTCACAATGGCAAAATTAGACATATTACATTATCCCGATCCCCGCCTGCGCACGGTGGCGCGCCCCGTTGCCGAGGTGGATGAACGCATCCGGCAACTCGTCGCGGACATGCTCGAAACCATGTACGACGCGCCCGGTATCGGCCTGGCGGCAACCCAGGTGAACGTACACGAACGCGTGCTGGTGCTCGACCTCTCCGAAGAGAGGTCCGAGCCACGCGTGTTCATCAACCCGGAAATCATCGCCGCCGAAGGCCATGAGGTCATGGAGGAAGGCTGCCTGTCCGTGCCCGGCGTGTATGACAACGTCGAACGCGCCGACCGCATCCGCGTGCGCGCCCTGAACGAACAGGGCGAGACCTTCGAACTCGAAGCGGACGGCCTGCTCGCCGTGTGTATCCAGCATGAAATCGATCACCTCGATGGCAAGGTATTCGTCGATTACCTGTCACCGCTGAAACAGCAGCGCATCATCAAAAAGCTGCAAAAACAGCACAAACACGTGGTCATGTAAGGACGCTTCATGCCCGACACACTCGATATCGTGTTTGCCGGCACGCCGGATTTTGCCGTGCCGACCCTGCAGACCCTGCTCGCATCTCCGCACCGCGTCGTGGCCGTGTACACACAGCCTGACCGTCCGGCCGGACGGGGTCGCAAGCTTACGCCAAGCCCGGTCAAGCAATGCGCGCTGGCGCATGACATCCCGGTCTTTCAGCCCGCATCCCTGAAGACGCCTGCGGCCCAGGCCGAACTGGCTGGCCTGCGGCCGGATCTCATGGTCGTCGTGGCCTACGGCCTGCTGCTGCCGAAGGCCGTGCTGGCCATACCCCGGCTCGGCTGCGTCAACGTGCATGCCTCACTGTTGCCACGCTGGCGCGGTGCGGCGCCGATCCAGCGTGCGATTCTGGCCGGTGACAGTGAAACTGGCATTACCATCATGCACATGGACGAGGGGCTCGATACCGGGCCGATGCTGGCCACGGTCAGTTGTCCGATCCGGCCCGACGACACGGCGCAAAGCCTGCACGACCGGCTCGCGACGCTCGGCAACCCGGTCCTGCTCGAGGCGATCGAGGCGCTCGCGGCAGGCACGGCCCGGCCGCGCCCCCAGGATGACAGCCAGGCCGTGTATGCGGCCAAGCTCGACAAGGCCGAGGCGACGATCGACTGGTCGCAGACGGCGGCACAGATCGACCGCCAGGTGCGCGCCTTCAATCCATGGCCGGTCGCGCAGACACACTTCGAGGGTCAGCCGCTGCGGATCTGGTCAAGCGAGGTGCCCGGGCTGGACAGTGAGGCGGCGCCCGGCACGGTCGTCGCGTGTAGCGGCGCCGGTATTGATGTCGCCACGGGGGACGGCGTATTGCGCATTTGTGAGTGCCAGCCGGCCGGCAAACGTCGCATGGCGGCCAGTGATTTTGCCAATGCGCGCCCGGCCCTGCGCGAGGCCGGGACAAGGCTCGGCCAACGATGAATGTGCGTGCCCGCGCCGCGCGTCTGATCAGTTCCGTGGTCGACGGGGGTAAATCCCTGAGCGCCCTGCTTGATGAAAGCTCCGCCGGGGCCGAGCAGGCCCTGTTGCAGGAGTTGTGTTACGGCGTGATCCGTTACTGGTACCGGCTCGATGCGCTGGCCGGGCAACTGTTGCAGCGGCCGCTCAAACGCAAGGACGGTGACGTGCGCGCCCTGATCCTGGTCGGCCTGTACCAGTTGTTGTATATGCGGATCCCGGCTCATGCGGCAGTCACCGAGACGGTCGCCGCGACTGCCGGGCTGCGCAAGGCCTGGAGCAAGGGTCTCGTCAATGCATTGCTGCGCAGTTTTCAAAGAGATAGTGAGCGCTTACTTACTAGTATTGAACAGGATCCGCAGGCGAGCAGTCTGAGCCCGGTCTGGTTGCTCAAACTCATCCAGGATGACTGGCCGCAACACTGGCGAAATATCATCGCGGCGAGCAATGCCCGCGCGCCGATGAGCCTGCGCGTGAATCTTGCCCGCAACAGCCGCGAGACCTATCGGCAACACTTGCAGGCGGCCGGTCTCGAGGCCCACGCACTTGCCCTGACCGAGGCCGGGTTGCAGCTGGCCTCCCCGTGTGATGTGCACACGCTGCCCGGTTTTGATGCCGGTGATGTCTCGGTACAGGATGGCGCGGCGCAACTCGCGGCCCCGCTGCTCGATGCACAGACCGGCGAGCGCGTGCTCGATGCCTGTGCCGCCCCTGGCGGCAAGACCGCGCATATCCTCGAGCGCCTGCAGGCCGGGCAGATGACGGCCGAGGTCATCGCGCTCGATGTGGAGACAACACGGCTGGCGCGGGTCGATGCAACCCTGCAACGCTTGCAGCTGGCGGCGAAAACAATCAGCGGCGATGCTGCGCACCCGGCCGACTGGTGGGACGGTCAGCCTTTCGATCGTATCCTGCTCGATGCGCCATGTTCGGCAACCGGCGTGATCCGCCGCCATCCCGATATCCGCTTGCTGCGGCGCGCCGATGACATCCCGCGCCTGGTCGAGACCCAGCAGCAGATCCTCGCGTCGCTGTGGCCCCTGCTCAGGCCGGGCGGGCGACTGCTGTACGCGACCTGTTCGATCCTGCCGCAGGAAAATGCCGAAAATATCGCCCGCTTTACGCGCGCACACGACGATGCGCGGTTGCAGCCGATCACGGCCGACTGGGGCCATGACACGGGCCACGGCCGCCAGATCCTGCCCGGTGAACAGGACATGGACGGGTTTTTTTATGCCTGCCTTGAGAAACAGCGCCAGGCATGAGTTTGTGCCCGTTACAGCAGCAGGGTATAAGAAAGGTTTGTGCCGAATTATCATAATGGAAAGAGTCGATTGAATACCGTGCAGAGGCGTCATCACAGTTGGCTGGCAGGCCTGTGCTGCCTATGTGTGTTGTATGCAGTAACGGCCCGTGCCGCGGAGTTCGTGATCACACATGCCGAGACGCAGCTGCGTGACGAGGTCATGGTGCTCAGTGCCGGTCTGCGTTTTGATTTCTCTGAAGAGGTCCGTGAGGCGCTCGATAATGGCGTACCGATTACCCTCCTGCTTGAGCTGAAACTGAACCGGGTGCGTGACTACCTGTGGGATGCGAATGTGGCGAGCCTGGAGCAGCGCTATTCCCTGCAGTACCACGCACTCAGCGAGCAATACATCGTGCGCAATCTGAACAGTGACGAGCAAAGTGCGCACCGTACGCTTGTGTCCGTGCGCAATTACCTCGCCACGATAACAGATCTGCCGCTGATCGATCGGCGCCTGTTCGAGGAGGACGCGCAGTACTATCTGAAGTTACGCGCCGGGATTGATATCAATGCCCTGCCCTCGCCCATGCGGCCGATGGCCTGGCTGAGCTCGGACTGGCGGTTACACAGTGAGTGGTATACGTGCGCAGTGGACTACTGAAAAAGGTATTGAGCGTCCTCACCCGCGGGCCGCGGCCGGTGGTGATCGTGAGCCTGTTGCTGTTGCTGTCGTTGTATCTTATGAGCAGCGCGACCGAGAATTCGGCACGCTTCGATGAACAATACCTGGTACTGCTGATCATCAATGCAGTGGGCCTGATCATGCTGGTATTGCTGATCGGCGCGAGTGGCTGGCGACTCGTGCAGCAATACCGCAATGCAGTGCCTGGTGCACGCCTCACGGTGCGCCTGCTGCGCATGTTCGTGATCATTGCCGTGATCCCGGTATCGGTGGTGTATTACTTTTCTATCGGTTTTTTGCATCGCGGCATCGACAGCTGGTTCGATGTGCAGATTGAGCAGGCGCTCAACGATGCCATCGAGTTGAGCCGTACTTCGCTGGATGCACGCATGCGTGATTTGTTGCGGCAGAGCAAGGCCATGGCCGTCGAGCTGGCGTATGTCTCGGATGAAGCGGTGGCGCTGACGCTTGATGATTTTCGCAACCGTAGCGGCGCGAACGAGGTGACCGTGTTTGAGGGCAATAACGTGATCGCCTCGAGCAGCGCGCTGGCGCTCGGCGTGTTCAACCCGGCGCGCCTGGATGAGAGCATTGTCTCGGTGATCCGTGAGGGCAACAGTTACGTCGGCCTCGATCCGATCGCCGATGCCGGCCTGTACATGCGCATCGTTGTGCAGATCCCGAGTGTTGGTACCGGCTTCGGGGTGCGTATGTTGCAGGGCCTGTACCCTGTGGCCGAGAGGCAGAATGAACTGGCCGACAGCGTGCAACAGGCCTTCGCCAAGTACAACGAACTCGTGTTCCTGCGCAAACCGCTCAAATACAGTTTTACCCTGACCCTGTCGCTGGTGCTGCTGTTGACCGTACTCGGCGCGGTGTGGGCGGCGTTTTACTCGGCACGCAGGCTCGTGGCGCCGATCAGTGATCTCGCCGAGGGGACGCGCGCTGTCGCCGGCGGCGACTACAGCAAGCGCCTGCCGCTGCCACCAAATGATGAACTCGGCTTTCTCGTCCAGTCATTCAACCAGATGACACGCCGCATCGAACGCGCCCGCAATGATGTGCAACAAAGCCAGCAACTCGCCGAAGAACAGCGCTCCTATCTTGAGGTCGTACTCGGCAGTCTGACCTCCGGTGTCCTGACCATCGATCACGACGGTGTTCTGCGTACCGTCAACGAGGCCGCTGCCCAGATCCTCGGCATCAGCGCGGACAGTATCCTTGGTCTGGCGCTGTCCGATATTGCTGCTGCGCAACCGCGCTTGCGCTTTTTTGTCGATGTCATCACCGAGCGTTTTGGCAGCAACACCGAATGGCAGGAAGAGGTCGTCATGTTTGGTCCGGCCGGCCGCCAGGTGCTCATGTGCCGCGGCACGCATTTGCCCGGGCACGAACAACAGCAGGGTGACGCCCTGATCGTATTTGATGATGTCACCGCCCTGATCCAGGCACAGCGTGATGCGGCCTGGGGTGAAGTGGCGCGGCGACTGGCGCATGAAATCAAGAACCCGCTGACGCCGATCCAGCTGTCGGCCGAACGACTGCGGCACAAGTACCTGGGCAGGCTCGATGAAAAGGAGGGCGAGTTGCTGGATCGTTCGACCCATACGATTGTGCAACAGGTCGAGACCATGAAAGAAATGGTCAACGCCTTCACCGAGTACGCGCGCGCGCCACAGGTTGAACTTGTCGAACTCGACCTGAACAGCCTGATCGAGGAAGTCGTGGACCTGTACCGCGCCGGTGAGAAGGCACCGCACATCAGCCTGGAACTGTCACCGGAAATGCCGCGCGTTGAGGCTGATGACGGCCGCCTGCGCCAGCTTATGCACAACCTGATCAAGAACGCGGTCGAGGCCGCCGAACAAAACGGGCAAACTGCACAGATCGCTATCACGACGCGCTGTATGCAGGAAGCGAGTTGCCGCTTTGTTGAAATACGTGTCAGCGATAATGGTCCCGGGATTGCCGAGGAGATGATGTCGAGCCTGTTCGAGCCGTACGTGACGAGCAAACAGAAAGGCACCGGGCTGGGTCTGGCGATCGTGAAAAAGATCGTCGAGGAACACGGTGGCATGATTCAGGCGCAGAACAATGAACAGGGCGGCGCCACGATCATTATCCGCTTACCGGTCGTACATGCCGGCGAGGCGGCACAAAGTGCTGTGGGTGACTAGGCGCAACCGGCTACACGTTGTATATTTGCCACACTAATAACACGATCCAGGCGTACGCCAACCGATCATGACGACACCACATATTCTCGTTGTTGATGACGAACCCGATATTCGTCATCTGGTCCAGGAGATCCTCGTGGACGAAGGTTACGATGTCAGTGTTGCCGAGGACGGCGACAGTGCGCGTAATGCCCGCCGCAACCGCCGTCCGGATCTCGTGTTGCTCGATATCTGGATGCCGGATGTTGATGGCATCACCCTGCTCAAGGAATGGCAGGAAGACCCGGCCGGTAATGTGCCGGTGATCATGATGTCCGGCCACGGTACGGTGGAAACCGCCGTCGAGGCGACGCGCCACGGCGCCTATGACTTCATCGAAAAACCCCTGTCACTGGCCAAGCTGTTGCTGACCGTTGAACGCGCGCTGCAGGCCGACAAACTTCAGCGCGAGAATGTCGATCTGCGTGAACACCTGCAGCCGCTCAATGAGCCGCTGGGCAAGAGCCAGCTCATGCAGGAGTTGCGCGAACAGATCAAACGTATCGCGCAGCATGATGCCTGGGTGTTGATGAGTGGTGAGGCAGGTTGCGGCAAGCATACCTGTGCACGCTACCTGCATGGTAACAGTAACCGTGCCGATGGGCCGTTTATCGAAGTCGGTGCCGGCAGCCTGACCAGTGAGAACTCGGCGGTCGAGCTGTTCGGCAGTGAGCAGGGCGAGGCGACTCATTACGGCAAACTCGAGCAGGCCAATGGCGGCACGCTATACCTCGACGATATTGCCGAACTCGATGACGACACGCAGCGGCGCCTGCAGGCAGCGCTCGAGTCCGGCTCCTTCACGCGGGTGGGCGGCCGGGGTGCGGTTGGCCTGGATGTGCGTGTTATCGCCGCGACCCGCTATGACCTGGGGCAACGGGTCAAGGACGGCGCCTTCCGCGAAGACCTGTATTACCGCCTGAACGTCGTGCCGATCACGATCCCGGCGCTGCGCGAACACAGTGAAGATATTCCGGAACTGGTCAATTACTACGTCGACCAGTTTGTCAGCCACGAACAACTCCCCTATCGTGAATTCAACGTCGCGGTGCAAAACCGGCTGCGTAATCACCGCTGGCCGGGCAACATCCGTGAATTGAAAAACCTCGTGCAGCGCGTCCTGATTATGGGCGGTGAGCCGGAGGTTGGTCTTGACGAGATTGAAAGCCTGCTCGGCCCGGCCCGCGAACAGCCGACACCTGGCAGTACCAGCCTCGAAATTGATTTGAGTTTGCCGCTGCGCGAGGCTCGCGAGCAGTTTGAAAAGCTGTATCTTGAACATCGCCTGGCTGAAACCGGTGGCAGTGTCGGCAAGGTGGCAAAACTTGCCGGTATGGAGCGCACCCACCTGTATCGCAAGCTGCGTTCGCTCGGTATTGATCCGAAAAAAGCAGGACAATAAAACAGGACGGGATCATGAAGATCATTATTCTCGGTGCAGGTCAGGTAGGTACCTCGGTGGCAAACAATCTTGCCAGCGAGGCGAATGACATTACCGTGGTCGACGCCCGTTCGTCTCGCTTGCAGGAATTGCAGGACCGGCTCGATATTCGTACCGTGTGCGGCCATGCCTCACACCCCGATGTGTTAGCGCAGGCCGGTGCCGAAGATGCCGACATGATTCTTGCCGTGACCAACAGTGATGAAACCAACATGGTGGCCTGCCAGGTTGCCTATACGTTGTTCCATACGCCGACCAAGATCGCGCGCGTGCGCGGTAACGAGTATCTCGCCTTTCCGCAATTGTTTGCACAGGGGGCCTTGCCTGTCGATGTCCTGATCAGTCCCGAGCAGCTCGTCAAGGACTACATCGAGCGCCTCATTGATCACCCCGGCTCGCTGCAGGTGCTCGACTTTGCCGACGGCCGGGTATCGCTGGTGGCGGTCAAGGCCTATTACGGCGGACCGCTGGTCGGGCATGAATTGCGCGAGTTGCGTGAACACATGCCGAAGGTGGAAACACGGGTCGCGGCAATCTTTCGCCGTGGCCGCGCGATCATCCCGGAAGGCGCGACGGTTATCGAGGCCGACGATGAAGTGTTCTTTATCGCCGCGCGCAAGAACATTCGGGCCGTGATGAGTGAACTGCGTGAACTCGATAAACCCTGCAAGCGGGTCATGCTGGCCGGCGGGGGGAATATCGGTCGCCGCCTGGCGAAATCGCTGGAGCAGCGATACCAGGTCAAGATTGTTGAACACAATGCCACTACTGCGCAGCACCTTTCCGAAGAACTGGATAACACGGTGGTATTGCTCGGCGATGCGGCCGATGAGGATTTGCTGATCGAGGAAAATATCGAGAACACGGATGTGTTCTGCGCGTTGACCAATGACGACGAGGCCAACATCCTGTCGGCGATGCTGGCCAAGCGGCTTGGTGCCGGCAAGGTCATGTCGATCATCAACCGCGCGGCATACGTCGATCTCGTGCAAAGCGGCATTATCGATATCGCCATCTCGCCACAACAGGCCACGATCGGCAGCCTGCTGGCACATGTACGGCGCGGTGATGTGGTCATGGTGCATTCCTTGCGGCGCGGCGCGGCCGAGGCCATCGAGGCGATCGCGCATGGCGATAACAGGACCTCGAAGGTGGTCGGGCGTATGATCGAGGAGATTGATTTGCCACCGGGCACGACGATTGGCGCGATCGTGCGCGGTGACGAGGTGCTGATCGCGCATCACGATACCGTGATCGAGGAAGATGACCACGTCATCCTGTTCCTCGTCGACAAGCAACGCATCCCCCAGGTGGAACGCCTGTTCCAGGTGGCAGTGACCTTCCTGTAAGCCCGCGCATGCAGCCAATCGCCATACAACGCATCCTCGGTTTGTTGCTGATGTTATTCAGCCTGACCATGCTGCCACCGACACTCATCGGCCTGTCGTTTGGCGATGGCGGTGTGTCACCGTTTGTCATTGCCTTTGTCCTGACCCTAGCCACAGGACTGGTGGCCTGGCTGCCGGTCAGTCGCTCGCGTCGCGAACTGCGTCTGCGTGACGGCTTTATCGTCGTTGTGTTGTTCTGGGGCGTGCTCGGCCTGTTCGGCGCCTTGCCCTTTGTGTTGTATGAACCCATGCAGATGTCGTTCACCGACGCGGCATTTGAGTCCCTGTCGGGCCTGACCACGACAGGCGCGACCGTGGTCACCGGTCTCGACGAGTTGCCGCATTCAATCCTGTTTTACCGGCAGATGCTGCAGTGGCTCGGTGGTATGGGTATCATCGTGCTGGCCGTGGCGATCCTGCCGATGCTCGGCATCGGTGGCATGCAGCTGTTCCGCGCCGAGACCCCGGGACCGATGAAGGACACGAAGCTGACGCCGCGTATCACCGAAACTGCCAAGGCGCTGTGGTACATCTACCTGGGCCTGACCGTGCTGTGCGCGCTCGGTTACTGGTTTGGGGGCATGAGCGGCTTCGATGCCATTGCCCACAGCTTTTCCACGGTCGCGATCGGTGGCTTCTCCACGCACGATGCGAGCATGGGCTATTACCCGAGCCCCGTGATCGAGACTGTCGCGATCGTTTTTATGTTGCTGGCCGGCATGAACTTCGCCATGCACTTCCTGGCCTGGCGTGCGTTCAGTTTCCGTCCCTACCTGCAGGATGCCGAGATCAAGACCTATGTGCTGTTGCTCGGTGTCAGCGCCCTGATCGTGCCCAGCTACCTGTACCTGACCGGCGCCTATGATGATGCAGGCAAGGCGGCCCTGCACGGCGTGTTCCAGGCCGTGTCCATTGGCACGACCACCGGTTTCACCACGGCCAACTACGCCGAGTGGCCGGGTTTCTTACCGGTGATGTTGCTGTTCATGAGTTTTGTCGGTGGCTGCGCCGGTTCCACCGGCGGCGGCATGAAGGTGATCCGTTTCCTGTTGTTGTTCAAGCAGGGTATGCGTGAACTGCGGCGGCTCGTACACCCGAATGCGCTGATCCCGGTCAAGATCGGTTCGAAGCCGATGCCGGACCGGGTGCTCAATTCTGTGTGGGGATTTTTCTCCGCCTATGTCGCCGCGTTTGCCGTCATGCTGCTTGTCCTCATGGCAACGGGACTTGACCAGGTCACGGCGTTTTCCGCGGTGGCGGCCTGCATGAATAACCTCGGGCCGGGGCTGGGGGATGTCGCGCTGAATTATGGCAGTCTGAACGACCTGTCGAAATGGGTACTGTGTTTCGCCATGTTGCTCGGCCGTCTCGAGATCTTTACCCTGCTCGTGTTACTCACGCCGGTGTTCTGGCGGCGGTGAACTGTCTGAACTACCTACCGCTATCAGTACGCTGCCCGGCGAACACAGGCAGTCTCTTCACCGAGCGATGTCGGGTTGGTGATCCATAACCTCACTTTCCAGCGCACTATTTCCTCTTGAATGAATTGAATTCTGCAGCCATATGATGAGCCATGAGCACGATTGATAATTTTGAAAACATGCTGGCCGCGGGACATGACAATGCCCTGCTGCGTTTCTCCCTGGGCAATGAATACCTGAAGCGTGAAGACTTTGTCAGGGCGATGATTCACCTGGAAGCCGCGGTTGAACAAAACCCGGATTATTCCGCGGCATGGAAGTTGTTTGGCAAGGCGCTGAGCGGCAGCGGTGAAGTGGAGGCGGCCATTACAGCCTATACGCGGGGTATCGAGGTCGCGGAACGCGCGGGCGACAAGCAGGCGGCGAAGGAGATGCAGGTCTTTGTAAAGCGTCTGTTCAAGACACGCGATCAGGGCAGCTGATCGGCATCCTCAGTGGCAAGCGTATCGGAATAGTCCGTGGCAAGGATTGCCAGCGCCCGCTCAACGTCACCGGGCTCGACCTGCAGCTTGATGCCGCCGACGGCGATGCTGTACAGCCAGTCAGTCTGGACGAGGTTTTCGTCGGCCAGCCAGGCCTCGATGCCTTCGGCGAGGAGCCGGCCGAGCGCGATATGCGCCTCGGGCATGGTGTCATAACGGGCGATGGTGATGCTCTGCATGGCGGGTTCCTTGCCTCGAATCAGTGCCTCAATATAAACCGGTTTGCCGAATCAAGTCCATGCGGCCATAAATATGGATTAGCACTTCAAATATATGAGAAATACGATATAAATAAATACATTATGTTAAATATAATATACTGTCCCATATATATAAGTAAGAGACAGTATTGTGGATGGTGAATGCCGTATATAAGACGAATATTGCCAACTATTCAACAGATGTCCCGTATTCTGGTTTTTCCCGGGGCGAAATCCGCTGACTTCTCCCGGTACGTGAGCCCTGCTCGTATCCGGTGGGTGTCACCACAAAATCTGTTTAATCCTGGCATGGCAAGGAAGCGCTGCAAACAGGTGTTGTCAGTGTTGATGTAACAAGCTCTCTGTTACGCACCCCCATGAGAAGATTGCTACAGTCACGCCACTTACTTCGCAGTGACATGGTCGATCTTGTCTGCCTGTTACCGGCACGAACAAGATGGCGCGCGATGTGACATCACGATCGAATACCCCGGCAATCCCTGTGGCTGCTGCAACCACGCAGGGTGTATATAGAAGAATATGCTAGACTTGCGCGCGGATAATATATGCGGATTCACTTCGGGCTGCGTCTTGGCGTGGCCCGTCCTATTCAGGCCGGTAGAATGAGCGGAACAGATCGCACAACACAACTCGAACAGGCGCTTGCCGAGCGCATCCTGATACTCGACGGTGCCATGGGCACGATGATCCAGCATTGCCAGCTGGATGAGGCCGGTTACCGTGGCGAGCGTTTTGCCGACTGGCCGTCGGATCTGAAAGGGAATAACGATCTGCTCGTGCTGAGCCAGCCGCAGCTCATCAGCGACATCCACGAGCAATACCTCGAGGCCGGCGCCGACATTATTGAAACGAACACCTTCAATGCCAACGCGGTATCGATGGCTGACTACCACATGGAAGAACTCGTTTACGAGATCAACGTGGCGGCGGCCAGGCTCGCGCGCGAGGCCTGCGACAAGTTTGCAACGGCGGACAAACCGCGGTTTGTCGCCGGCGTACTTGGCCCGACCAACCGCACCGCGAGTCTCTCGCCGGATGTGAACGATCCGGGTTTTCGCAACATCAATTTTGAGCAACTGAAAACCTCATACAGTGAGGCCCTGAAAGGCCTGATCGACGGCGGAATCGATATTATCCTTATCGAAACCATCTTCGATACGCTCAATGCCAAGGCTGCGCTGTTCGCAATCGATGAATACTTCGAGCAGCAGGGCCGCAAGTGGCCGGTCATGATCTCCGGCACGATCACCGATGCCTCAGGGCGTACCCTGTCCGGCCAGACTGCCGAGGCATTCTGGAATTCGCTGCGCCATATCGAGCCGATCAGTTTCGGCTTTAACTGCGCTCTCGGTGCAAAAGAGCTGCGCCAGTATGTCGAGGAACTGGCCGGGCTGGCGAATTGCCATATCAACACGCATCCGAATGCCGGTTTGCCGAACGAGTTCGGTGAATACGATGAAACGCCGGCACAGATGGCC
>JASFME010000003.1:0-27139 GCA_050117725.1 Granulosicoccaceae bacterium
AGGTTGACGTAGCTGCGGTCGATCTTTTTCGTATCCTCATCATCCGGGGCGCTGGCCAGCAGTTTTTCCCGCACCTGGTACAGGTCATACAACAACTCGCGTTTTGCCGGGTCGCGGATCAGGCTTTGCAGCCAGGTCACGGCCACCACCCGCTTGCCGCTTGTGACTTCGTTGACGTGGTGCACGCTCGATGACGGGTACATGACAGCATGCCCGGCCGGCAGTTTGACCTCGCGCGGGCCGAACTGCGTATTGACCACGAGTTCGCCACCTTCATACTCGTCCTGGTTACTCAAAAAGATCGTGATCGAGATATCCGAGCGGTACGGCCCCTGCGCCTGCATGATCGGATCATCGACATGATCGCCGTACGACATACCCTGCGTGTAACGCGCGTAAAACGGCGCCGCGACCCGCATCGGCAACGCCGCGGCACGGTATACATCATGCTGCACGAGTTTGTTCATGACGAGGTTGTTGAGTTGCTGGAGTTCCTGCGCGCGCATATCGACTTCTTCGTTGTGCTTGACGCGTTTTGCCACCATGCCGGCGGACAGCTTGCCGTCAACGAAGCGCGCATTGTCGAGTATTTGCCTGATGGCCTGTAACTCGCGGTCAGTCAGTACGTCCGGGATTTCCAGCAACATATGTTCAGTCCTGTTCAGGCCGCTGCATTGAAACGCTTCAGGGCCTCGCCTGAATCGAGCACATCACGCACAAACCCGGCGGCTGCAGCAATCGTGTCATATTTGCCCAGGTGCCAGAGTATATTGGCCGCGGCATAGACGAGTGCATCGTAGGTCATGCCCTTCTCGCCACCCAGCGCCGCAAGGCCGGCATCGACAGCAGCTTTGGCAAAGGCCTCACGATTATACTCGCCGGTGACTTCACCCGCTCCGCCGCTTGCCTGTTTGCAGGATTCAGGCACGGGCACGGCACGCAATTCATGCTCGAAACCCAGTTCCTGCGGTGAAGGATCGGCTTCACGCTTGACGGTTTCACCCTCGTAGCTGAACAGTTTGCCCGGCTGGCGCAATGACGGAATCACCCCGCCTTCAATACCACGCACCAGCAAGGCACTGTCATAACCGGCGTGTGCCGCCAGCATCGCATACACAGGCGGATACGGTTTGTGCACGTAGCCGCACACATGATGGGTTTTACCCCTTGCCTTGACCGGCATGGTCTCGGTTTCGACCGTGGTAATGGTGGGACGCTTGATCACCAGTTTGCGGAAGTCCATCAGGGCATTGAGTTTCGGACAGAACTGGCTTTGATCGGTATACGCCCAGCCCACCTTCGGGTCCGCAATCTGTTGTGCGGCCTGTTCCGGGCTCAGTGAGTCATTCTTGCCGGCAGCGCGCAATATCTGGCGATGCGTCACGCCGAATTTCGGACTGGCGGTTTCCATGCCATGACTGACCGCTGGCACCCCGCAGGCGGCCAGCAGGGCAGGCAGAAACGGTGATGGCGGCAAGGTACGGTTATAACCGTCATACGGATCGGCAATATCGACAAGCTCATCAACGTCGGCCGTGGCGCGTGTTGTGCAATCCATAATGCCACTGAGCACGCCGCGGTTTTCTTCCGGCGTTTCGCGCTTCATACGCAGGGCGATCAGAAAGATGCCTGATTGCACCGGATCAATATAACCATCGAGGATCGCACGCATGCAACCACGCGCCTCTTCCTGTTCGATGTCTTTGCTTAACTCCGGTCCCGTCGCAATGCGCTGGATCACCGAGTGCATCAATGCTCTTGCTTCCTGTTGTGCCTGGCTCATACAGACTCCTGATAAAAGATCATTCAATGGCGACGCAGATTGCATCGCCGTCAATTTTTACCGGGTACACCCGGATCGGTTCATAGGCCGGGTCATCCAGCGGCTCACCCGTATTCAGGTCAAAGCGGCTGCCATGCAGCGGACACTTGACGCAATGCCCTTTCAGCGAGCCCGTGGAGAGCGAGGCATCTTCGTGCGTGCACATGTCATCCACGGCATGTACGGTGCCCTCGACATTGGCCAGCATGATGCGCTTGTCGCCATAAGTGACACACAGCATCTTGCCCGGCTTGACCTCATCCAGGCGCGCAACTTGTACATAATTTTCTGACATAGGTCTTTGCTTTCTTTAACAATAGTTTCGACATTATACCGGCAGCACCATCAGGCGAAAAACAGGCTGAGGCCACCGAGCAGGATAATCCACGCCACGACGCGCCGGAACACGGCATCGTTGACCCTGTAATGCAGGCCGTTGGCAAACCACAGTGTGACCAATAAGAACGGTGCTGAATAGAGCATCATCCGTCCAATTTCCGGGGTTATCGTATCATTTACGACATAACCGCCGGCACGAAACAGGTTCAGCGACAGGAAAAACGCCAGCGCGTAATTACGGATCACCGTCTTGTTGTCAAAACTCGACAACAGGCGCGTCATCGCAATCGGGCCGCTGATACCAAACAGCGCCATACCCATACCGGCGGTCGTATCCAGCCCCCTGCCCGTCCAGGTGCCGATTTGCAGCGGTTTGGGCCGCATGACCAGGTACAGGCCGGACAGTGAAATCGCCACCGCCAGCAGGTACTGGAAGGTCGTGCTGTCCACCGTGTAGAAAATATAAAAACCCAGCACAATACCGATTGCGGCGAACATCACCATCCCGGCAAGGAAACGCACGTCGATGGTTTTCGGTGTCCGGATCAGGGCGATACCGGCCACGATGATTTGCGGCAGCACCGAGTAAATCACGAGCGTTTTCGCATCGATGAAAAACGTCATGATGGTGAGCATGATGATCGTCCCGGCAATACCGAACGTAATCTCAAACGTGTACGTCAGCATGCAGACCACGGTCAGCAGGATAATCAGGGACATATCCATACGCTTATGCTACGCACTGCACCCCGGACAGGTTCAGCCGAAACACACCCAGGTCGTGGCGATGTATTTCACACCTTTCTCGAGCGTGGCGTTACGATGAATATGTGTCCAGAATGGCGGAAACAACACCATCTTGCCGCGTTGCGGCTGGACACTGATTTCCTGCAAGGCAAAGTCGGTCGTGCCGCCCGGGCCGGCGACGTCGTTCAGATACCAGATCGCGACAAGTTGCCGCTGGCTGAATTCGCCCGGGCCACTGTCTATGTGCCAGTGATAAAATTCGCCTTCACGCGTGCGCTGCAACTGGTAGCCCATGTCGCGAAAGCGGTTCACGGCAAAAAACGGGAACTCGGCTGACAGCTGCGACAGCGCCTTGCCAAGTGAACCGAACAGCACCTGGTCAATGTCTTTCCATTCGTCACGGCCGCTGATGCGTAAATCCGTCGAACGCTTGATGGAATTTTCAATGTCACGCTCTTCACCAATCCGGCCATCGTGATGTTGCTCCGGATGGGCCTCGAAGCGCGCGATCATCTCGTCACACAACTCGGCGGGAATCGCGTTCTCGATTTCATAAACGAAACTCATCGGTTTCAGTTCACGAATAATGTAGGGCGTGGTATCGGCCTTCATGCGTGTCGGTCCTTAAAGACAAGAAAAGGCTGTCTGGCGACAGCCTTTTCTTGGCAACAGCCTGGCTATACAAACCAGTTGCTGTCTTTTAGTAACCACCCTTGCGGCGTGATTCCGGCAGGCCACCGATACGGGCACCCTGCTTGCTCGGGTCTTTCGGGAACAGTGCGTACAGATCCTTCTGTGCCGGCTTGCCGCCCCAGATTGCGGCCATCGCCTTGATAATGTTGCGCGTGTTCGGCTGGTTACCACCGTTGTTGATGTATTCATCACGCAGGTAGTTGATAAGGTCCCAGTGCTTGTCGGTCAGCTCAACGCCTTCTTCAGCCGCGATGACATTGGCGATCTCTTCGTTCCAGTCATTCACGTCCAGCAGGTAACCGTTCTTGTCGGTTTCGATGGTCTTGCCACCAATTTCATATGCCATGTCTACTTCCCTCGTTAATCTCACTACAAAAGGTTTCGTTGGATAAAAAATTTGCGCCGCATTGTACACAAAACTGATATTTTCTCCACCCATTAGCGGCATTTATGGCCGGGCCGTGGCTAGCCTTCCAGGTCATGCACCTCGCGGATGCCCTTGTGCGGAATAAACAGGCCGCAACCCAGGTGCTGGTGTTCGCCGATGCCGCGCTGCTGGAGGGTGATCGATTCCTCGGGGCGCAGTTCGGCAACCATCAGGCTCGAGGTGTGCAATACACCGTCCGGGCCACGTAACCGTCGCCCCTTGCCCGGCAGCATCTTGCGCGGGCTGATCCCCATTGCCTTGAGGGCATCAAATACGGCCTGCAGGAAATCATCTTCATCCTGGCCTTCCGCCACGATGTTGTAACGGGAGAACAGGGTTTCCGAGGGCTGTAGCTGTCGTGTCTCGATTTTCTGGATCTCGAACGGGTTACCGTCGACCTCGAGCGGCTTGCCGATCAGTTCCTCTGAGTCTGCAAGGCGTTGTTGCGGTGCGCGCAAGATCAGTTTTGTGCGGCGCGACAGGTGGATCAACTCGTCCGGTCCCTCCGGACGCATCCAGCCATTCGCCGCCTCCTGGATACTGATGGGATGCACACCGGCACCCGCATCGGTTGCCAGCCAGGCGGCATGCTCGAGCAGGGCCTCGGCAAGTGCCTGGGCATGGTCATTTGGCAGGCTGCGACACCGGATCGTGCAGACAAGATCGACAATCTCGTCGCTGACGGTGTACTGCTCTTCGTTGTCATCCTGCCAGAACATAGGGATCAATGTGCCTCGAGTTTCGCCCAGATCGATTCGCGATCGAGCCACCAGTCTTCCTGCACCATGACATCAATAACGTTACGCATACGCACGAGGAATTTGTCCGGGTCAGTGAGTTCAAGACGTGCGAACCACGCCGCAAATTGTTCCTGGCTCTCGACATCGCTGTGACGGCGGGCCACGGTCGCGAGTAATTGATTCGTGAAAAAGGTCAAATCGTCGTGCTTTTTACCCTCGGTACGCATATCGGCGATATAGTGCGCGACCGTGGCCGCCAGTGCGCCGCCGTCGGAATCATTCGGCGTCTCATCCACGACATGCTGCAACAGGGCCACGGTCAGTTCAGGATCCACTTCCGGGAAGGTCACGCCCACCCAGATCCCCTGGCCGAGGGCCGCGAGTGATTCGGGCTGATCGGCCATAAACATGACATTGCAGGCCTGTGCCAGCCCTTCCCAGGCCTCGGCGGCATAGAAGCTGTCGAATGCCTCGCGTGCCAGTGCAAATCCCTCTTCACCGCGTTCGAGATCAACGAGAATCGCCGCGGCCTGCACCTGCATCTCGGCCTTCTCGACCGGGTCAGCACCGGCCGGCAGGGCCAGGATCCTGTCCTGCAGGTCGGCGAGGCGCGCCTCCCACAACTGTGTGGGCTGTTCGGCGTCCGACGCGTCGTCCGCGTCCCTGATCTCTTCTGTCTTTATATATTTCATAGTGTTATAGAGCACTCTTAAGGTAACTTGTTTTACATGGTGACCGAGTAAACACCGGAAAATGCACCTTCGAGGCGGTCTTCCCAGTTGTCTGGCGTGTCGGCAAACTGCGGTTTGACATCCATATCGAAGAAGATCTCACCACTTTCCTGCGCCTCTTTTTTTACCACTTCGAGCAGGTCTTCAAACGACTCGACGTCGTGGTTACGCAGCAGTACTTCACTCAAATACAACATACTCGGTCTCCTTTCACACCGCCGCCAGCCCGGTGCCGGCGATGCGGTCGTAATAACGTGCCCGGTATATCAGCCTGGCCTGCGCGGGATCGTGCTCGAAGGCCGTGCGATTGTGCAACACATTGTTGGCCAGCAAACCCTCGCCGGCAGCCAGTTTGTAATGAAAAAGGTAATCTTTTTCATTACTTATAACATCTTCAAGCGCCTCGACAGCGGCACGCGTCTGCGTGTTATCCGCCCACTCGATACTGCGCGTACGGGCCGTATAGCGCATATGGAGGCTGGCCGAGGCAGAATCAAGGGAAAACACCGGGCCGGACTGGGCCGGGCGGGTTTCCACGCCTGACTCGATATTGGCGGGGATCGTCATCGCATCAGGCTGCATGAGCGCCTCGACAAAGGCGGGATTACGGTCGCGCAGTCGGATATAGGCGATTTCCGGATCAAGCAGGCCGTTGATACCGCCCTCACCCGGTGCCGGTCGCACGCAGTGCAGAATAAAGGCGCGGATCTGCTGTGCGGGCGTGTTGTAGTAACCATCGGTGTGCCACAACAGACGCTTGTCAGAATACGGGATATAGCCACGCCTGGACTTGCCCTCGACCACGGACAACGAGGTAATGCCGTCGTCATCGGCCAGCATATTCGGGTCGAGATGCTGCAAACCGAATTGTTCACCGAGCTTGCGTGGTATGTCTTTATCTTCAATATCAATAAGTTGTGATGAATATATAACCATGTTTGTAATGCGCAGCACGTCGAGCAGGCGCTGTTTTTCATCCTGCGTCAGCGCGCGCGGATCCCTGACCTCGACGATCAGATCTTTCGCCTCACGCGGATAGCTGGCCAGCTTGTTCGCCCGCCAGCGCACATAGGCGGCTGCATTGGCCAGCTCGAACGGATTGTCCGGATCGGCTTTCGTCTGTTGAATGGCTTCAGTATTCATGCCCTGGGGCCTGTTGACCTTCCCGGGATTGCCTATATAAAGAGTAAATCCTGTTATGGCGACAATCGCGACGGGGATGTCCGAGTAAATTTATCAGGAATGTGTGCCGGCAGCACTCTAGTGCATTATACCCCTCGTGGCCAGCCTCCCATAGGGGGGATATCAGCAAGTACTGATATTAATGTATTTTATTTGCCCATGCAGTCAGTCATGACTAGAATGCCCGCCTCCCGTATATCCCATTTGGGAGGGGTAAGGAGATTTTATCCATCCCCAAAGAATAGTTTTTATCTTGACGCAGATCGGTACACTTCTGCCTCACGTGATACAGGGGCGTTTCGAGACGCCAGTCAGAAATGACATGGTCAGGCAGTCGGCCCCGAATTTGTATCGACCGGAATTTTAACTTTAGTTGTAATTAAGTTCTGTCACAGTGCCGGACACGCTGGCACTAATCAGGAGGAATACGAGAAATGGCTGACCCGAAGAATCCTGAAAGGCATCATACTTATCTCCCTAGCGAGAAGAAGTCATCCAAGCCTTTCCACGACACCCCGAATCTTGACGAGCTGGAAAAAGGCCCATGGCCGAGTTTTGTAACCGGCCTGAAGCGCCTGGCAATGGAAGAAAAGTTTGGCAACATGGTTGTCGACCTTCTCGGCCAGCTTGAGCACTCTTACAACACACGCCTTGGTTACTGGAAAGGCGGCACCGTGTCTGTATTCGGTTACGGCGGCGGTATCATTCCGCGCTTCACCGAGCTGATGAATGCGGACGGCACGCCGATGTTCCCGGAAGCAAAAGAATTCCACACCCTGCGTGTACAGCCGCCGGCAGGTAACCACTACAGCACAGATATGCTGCGTCGCCTGTCTGACTCCTGGGAAAAATGGGGTTCAGGCCTGGTAGCCTTCCACGGCCAGACCGGTAACATCATGTTCATCGGTACAACCACTGACAACACCCAGCACTTCTTTGATGAAATCAATGAATATGGTTGGGACCTTGGTGGTGCCGGTCCTTGCGTGCGTACTGCCATGTCCTGCATCGGTGCCGCACGTTGTGAACAGTCCTGTGCCAACGAAATGAAGATTCACCGTGAACTCGTGAACAACTTCATTGACGATATGCACCGCCCGGCTCTGCCTTACAAGTTCAAGTTCAAGGTATCGGGTTGCCCTAACGACTGCATGAACTCCATCCAGCGTGCCGACATGTCAATCATTGGCACCTGGCGTGATGACATGAAGGTCGACCAGGAAGAAGTGAAGAAATTTGTTGAAGACAAGGGCCAGAAGTACGTTGTAGACAACGTTATCACGCGTTGCCCGACCAACGCCCTGTCTCTTAACGAAGACAACACCCTGAACGTTGATAACCGCAACTGTGTACGCTGCATGCATTGCATCAACGTTATGACCAAGGCCCTGTCTCCGGGTGATGACAAGGGTGTCACTATCCTTATCGGTGGTAAGCGTACACTGAAGATTGGTGACCTCATGGGTACCGTTGTGATTCCGTTCAAGAAGCTGGAAACCGAAGAAGACTACGAAGAGCTCAAGGAGCTGGCCGAAGAAATCATCGACTTCTGGGCTGAAAACGGTCTCGAGCACGAGCGTTGCGGTGAAATGATCGACCGCATCGGCCTGGTGAACTTCCTGGAAGGTGTCGGCGTTGATGTTGACCCGAACATGATTGCCAGCGCTCGTCAGTCCTCTTACGTTCGTATGGACGAATGGGACGCGGAAGCCGACAAGTGGCGTCAGCGTAAAGCTGGTTAATTAATCGCTAGACCTGGCCTGCACCATTGGTGCAGGCCAAGTTTTAGTATTTGATGAATTACTGATTGAATTACTCAGGATTTGGAGGTTTACATGTCTGACACTCCACGTATGCCGATTGAAAGCGGTTGCCCGGATGGCTTCCAGTACTTGCACCCGGTTATGAAGAAAAACTTTGGCCAGTGGAAATACCACGAGCGTCCGCGCCCGGGTGTACTGCGCCACGTAGCCAAGAATGGCGATGAAATCTGGACCGTCCGTTTCGGTACCCAGCGCCAGCTTGGCCCGTACGAAATCAACCTGCTTTGCGATATCGCAGACCAGTACGGTGACGGTTACATTCACTTCACGATTCGTTCCAACATGGAAATCTGTGTTGCCGATGAAGCGAAGGTTGAGCCGTTGATCCAGGCCATTAGCGACGCGGGTTACCCGATTGGCGGTACCGGTCCTTCTGTGACCATGATCTCTCACACCCAGGGCTGGTTGCACTGTGATATCCCGGGCACCGACGCCTCGGGTGTTGTCAAGGCCCTGATGGATGAACTGTACGACGACTTCGTTGCAGAAAAGATGCCGAACCGTGTTCATATCACGACTTCCTGCTGCCAGATTAACTGTGGTGGCCAGGGTGATATCGCGATCAACGTTCAGCACACCAAGCCGCCGAAGATCAACCACGATCTGGTTGCCAACGCTTGCGAACGTCCTTCAGTTGTTGCCCGTTGCCCGGTAGCCGCGATTCGTCCGGCCATTGTGAATGGCAAGCCTTCTCTCGAAGTTGATGAGAAGAAGTGCATCTGCTGTGGCGCATGCTTCCCGCCTTGCCCGCCGATGCAGATCAACGACTCTGAACACACCAAGCTCGCTATCTGGGTGGGTGGCAAGCACTCCAACGCACGTAGCAAGCCGATGTTCCACAAGCTCGTAGCTGCCGGTATCCCGAACAACGCGCCGCGTTGGCCGGAAGTTTCCTCTATCGTCAAGAAGATCCTGGAAACCTACCGCAACGATGCCAAGGATTGGGAACGTGTTGGTGACTGGGTAGAACGCATTGGTTGGCCGCGTTTCTTCGAACTGACTGAGCTGCCGTTCACCAAGTTCCACATCGATAACTGGAAGGGTGCGCGCAACAGCCTGAATGCGTCTGCGCACATTCGTTTCTAATTGTAATCGTCAAAGGCTAGTAGCTAATGAAATTTGCAATTCAGATTAACGAAGGTCCGTATACGCACGAGGCCTCTGACTCAGCTTACATGTTTACCAAGGCTGCGTTGGACAACGGTCACGAGGTTATGCGTGTATTTTTCTATCACGATGGCGTTAACAACGGGACACGTCTGACGACTCCTCCGCAGGATGATCGTCACATCGTCAACCGTTGGGCAGAACTGGCCAAGGAACATGACCTGGATCTCGTACTTTGTGTTGCCGCGGCACAGCGCCGCGGCATCGCTGACGCCGATGAGGCAAAGCGTAATGGCAAAGACGCAGATAACATCCAGGAAGGTTTCCGGATTTCCGGTCTTGGTCAGCTCATCGAAGCCGGCATCCAGGCAGACCGCCTGGTCGTCTTCGGCGATTAACGGGGAGCATGAGAAATGAGTGAAGGTACAGTCAAGAACTTTTTGTACATTAACCGCAAGGCTCCTCATGGCACCGTTTACGCGCTGGAGTCACTGGAAGTCGTACTGATTGGTGCGGCCTTCGAGCAGGACGTTGCCCTATCCTTTATGGATGATGGCGTGTTCCAGCTGGTCAAGGGCCAGGACACTACCGCTATCGGCACGAAGAACTTTTCCCCGGCCTACAAGGCGCTCGGTGATTACGACATCAACAAGATCTACGTTGAAAAGGAATCACTCGATGAGCGTGGGTTGAGCGAGGGCGACCTGATGCCACTCACCTATGAGGACGAAGACGATGACTGGGCTGAAAAGCCGTCAATCAAGATCGTCAGCCGTGCTGAAATGGCCGACCTCATGGAAAACGCCGACGTGCTGTTTAACTTCTAAGGGAGATTATCGATGTCACTTTTACACACTGTGAATAAATCACCCTTCGACAAGAACTCGCTCGAGCGTTGTCTGGCCATGGTCAAAGACGGCAGCGCGGTTCTTCTGATAGAAGATGGCGTGTACGGCGCTATTAATGGCGCCTCGTCTTCAGCAATGGTTGAAGACGCCATGAAGAAGGTGAAGGTTTACGCCCTGAGCGCGGATGTTGATGCCCGCGGTATCAAGGATCGCGTAATGAATGGAATTGAACTCGTGGACTATGCCGGTTTTGTCAACCTGGCGGCCGATCATAGTCACGTTCAGGCGTGGCTCTGATTCGAGTCCACATAATTTTCTTCTGATTAAGGAGACAGGAAAAAATGGCTACAATTGAAGTTGCAGGCAAGAGCATTGAAGTAGATGAAGAAGGCTACCTGGTAGACCGTAGCGAATGGACTGAAGAAGTTGGCACTTTTATGGCTGAAGCCGATAATTGCCCGCTTTCTGAAAACCATTGGGAAGTCATCAACTTCCTGCGTGAATACTACGAAGAATACCAGATCGCTCCGGCTGTTCGCGTTCTGACCAAGGCGATTGGCAAGAAACTGGGCAAGGACAAGGGTAACAGCAAGTACCTGTACGAACTGTTCCCGTACGGTCCTGCGAAGCAGGCGTGTAAGTACGCCGGTCTTCCGAAGCCGACTGGTTGCGTATAATTACGCAAACATATAGTGGGCCGGGATTAGTCCCGGCCCTGCTTATGTAGTGATGAGGGGTTGATTACATGTCAATGCTGACAGTCGTTTACAGTGTGCTTTTTTACGCTGCGACGATCATTCTCGTAGGTGGTCTTGCATACAAGATTTCGGTCTATGCACGCACCCCTGCACCGCTCAAGATTCCGACCACACCTGCACCGACCACGAAGTCAGGGGTGGCCATGCGTATGGCGCGCGAAGTGGTTCTGTTCGAGAGCCTGTTTAAATCCACCAAGTGGACCTGGCTGTTTGGCTGGGCATTCCATTTCGGTCTGTTACTCGTTCTGCTGCGCCATCTACGCTATTTCACGGATCCGGTCTGGAGCTGGGTGGCGCTGATTCAGCCATTTGGTATCTATGCCGGTTTCGTCATGCTCCTTGGCCTGCTGGGCCTGTGGGGTCGCCGCGTGTTTGTTGACCGCGTGCGCTACATCTCATCACCATCAGATCACCTTATGCTCGCCCTGCTCGTCGCAATTGCCGGCAGTGGTCTGTTGATGAAATTTGTCGGGCACGTCGATATTGTTGCCGTCAAGGCGTTCTTCCTTGGCCTGATGACCTTCAATATCCAGGAGCTGCCAGCCAACAGTCCCATGCTGTACGTGCACCTGGCACTGGTGGCGACACTCATGATTATTTTCCCGATCAGCAAACTGCTGCACGTCCCGGGTATTTTCTTCAGCCCGACGCGTAACCAGGTCGACAACCCGCGTGAACAACGCCATGTTGCTGCCTGGGCAGAAAAAGCTGAATAACGACGTTGTGAGCAAACGATAACGAGGAGAGCAACGTGGGTGCTGCAGATTTTGAAACACCGGAACTGAAAGAAATACCAGAGATTCCGAAGATCCAGGAAGGCACAATGGCGCACAGTTCGCCATTCGTCTCCCGTCCGGAATTTGACGAAGCCCTGGGTTTTCCGGGTGAACTGGTAGAGAACTGGGAACAGGTCGTTCTCGACAAGATGGACGATCTGACCAGGAAGTATCGTTCCTTCAAGGTTTATCTCGACTCTTGCGTCAAATGTGGCGCCTGTACTGACAAATGCCATTACTTCCTGGGCACCAGCGATCCGAAGAACATGCCGGTCGCCCGCCAGGATCTGTTGCGCAAGGTCTATCGCCGTTACTTTACCTTTGCCGGCAAGTTCTTCCCGAAACTGGTTGGCGCCGAGGACCTGAGCAAGGAAGTCCTGGACGATTGGTACAGCTACTATCACCAGTGCTCGCAGTGCCGTCGCTGCTCGGTGTTCTGCCCTTACGGAATCGATACCGCCGAAATATCCATGGCCGCGCGTGAGATTCTCGACGTTGCCGGCGTAGGCCAGAAATACTGCAACGAAATTATCGGCAAGGTTTACAAGATTGGTAATAACCTTGGTTTGCCCGAGCCTGCCCTGGTAGACACACTCGAAGACCTGGAAGAAGAAGTTGAAGAAGATACCGGCGTCGCGGTCAAGTACCCGGTTGACGTTGAAGGTGCAGATGTACTCGTCGTCACTCCTTCAGCTGACTTCTTCGCCGAACCACATATCGATGGCCTGATTGGCTACGGCAAGGTCTTCCACCAGGCCGGCATTAACTGGACACTGAGTTCGCACGCCTCGGAAGCAGCGAACTTCGGTATGTTCATCGGCAGTTACGACAATATGAAGCGTGTTGCGATGCGTATCCGCGAGGCAGCACTGGATCTGGGTGTAAAACGTATCGTCGTTGGCGAGTGCGGGCACGCATGGCGTGTTGCCTATTCATTCTGGAATACGCTGGCCGGTCCGTTCGATTTTCTCGACCCGAACTACCCCGTACCGCAGCACATCATCGAAGTCACACATGGCCTGATCAAACAAGGCGCCCTGAAACTCGATCCGGAAGCCAACGATCACCTGCGTGTAACATTCCATGATTCATGTAACGTTGCCCGTGCCTCGCGTATGGGCAACATCCCGGGCGGCCAGTTTGTACTGCCGCGCGAAGTAATCAAGGCAAGTGTCAATCATTTCTATGACATGGCACCTGAAACAATTCATGAGAAGACATTCTGCTGCGGTGGCGGCGGCGGTCTCCTGACTGATGACCTCATGGAACTGCGTGTGAAAGGCGCTATGCCCCGCATGCAGGCCCTGAAGGAAGTCGTTGAAGAGCATGACGTGAACTATCTTGCTGCTATTTGCGCGATCTGCAAGAGCCAGTTCACCAAAACACTGCCCTACTACAACTTCCCGATGGACATGATTGGTAGTGTTCACGGTCTGGTGAGCGAAGCTATCCAGCTAGGTGCAAAAGAGTAAATTATAGATACCAGTGGTAACCCTGGTTTTTCCTGAACAGGAGAACAGAGCATGGCAACATCAGCAAAAGACGTTAAAGGTAAACTTGAAGGCTTTACCCACCGCCGTTATGAAGATGGCGATCACGAATGGGGCTCAATGCATGACAAGATCTTTGTCGGTGATGAAACCCACAAGTGCCCTACTTATGTTCACAAGACACCGCCTTGCCAGGGTAGCTGCCCGTCGGGTGAGGATATCCGTGGCTGGTTGAATATCGTTCGTGGTATTGAAAAACCGACTGGCGAGATGGACTGGAAGGAATACGCTTTCCGCCGTTCAACTGATGCCAACCCGTTCCCGGCTACTATGGGTCGTGTCTGCCCGGCTCCTTGCCAGGACGGTTGTAACCGTAATGAAGTCGATGACTACGTCGGTATTAACGCTGTTGAACAGTTCATTGGTGACAATGCCCTGCAGGCCGGCTACACCTTCAAGCCGGGTGATACCGAATCAGGCAAAAAGGTTGCCATTATCGGTGGTGGTCCGGCTGGACTGGCTGCGGCTTACCAGCTGCGCCGTATGGGCCATGGTGCAACTATTTTTGATAACCATGCAGAACTCGGCGGCATGATGCGCTACGGCATTCCCGGTTATCGTATGCCGCGTGATGTACTGGACGGTGAAATCAACCGTATCATCAGCATGGGCGTTGAAGTCAAGACCAACACCAGGGTTGGTACTGACATCACTATCGAACAGCTCGAAAAGGACTATGACGCTGTATTGTTTGCACTGGGCGCACAGTCCGGTCGCGGCCTGCCAATCGATGGCTTTGAAGAATCAGAAAACTGCATCAGCGGTGTTGCCTTCCTTGAAGCCTTCAATGATGGTCGTCTGAAGGCAGTATCGGGTCGCATCGTGGTTGTTGGTGGTGGCGATACCTCGATCGACGTAGCCTCGGTTGCACGTCGTCTGGGTCACATCAAGAATGCCAACGAAAAAGACCGTCCTGAGAACGTCGTTCTTGGTCATACCGCACATGATGTGGTCGACATTGCCAATAAGGAAGGTGCTGACGTTACATTGATTTCACGTCAGCCGGTTGAAAGCATGAATGCCGCCAAGCACGAAATCGATGACGCCACCCGTGAAGGTGTCGACATCCAGGGCTCACTGACCCCGATCAGCGTCGTACGTGACGACAGTGGCCGTGCTACCGCCCTGCGCGTCGCCAAGCTTGACTACTCAAGCGGCAAGCCGGAAGTAGTTGAAGGCTCCGAGTTTGACCTGGATGCCGACCTGGTCGTTTCTGCGATTGGTCAGAGCGGTAGCTTTGAAGGTATGGATGACTTTGCCAATGAGCGTGGTCTCATCGATGCTGACAAGCATTTTCAAATCCCGAACAAGCCCGGCTTCTTCGCCTGTGGTGATATCGTTCGCCCTCACCTGCTGACGACTGTTATCGGCCAGGGTTCAATCACTGCCGAAACCATTGATCACTACTTCAAGAACGAAGCGCTGAAGAAGCGTCCAAAGGTTGATGTACACGCCTTCAACCTGCTCAAGAAGCTGGATGAAGTCGGTAAAACACCTGAAGAGTTCCATGCGCAGGATCTGGAACGTGCAATTGACGCCGGTCTGCGCGGTACCTCATTGGAGGGCAAGGCAGTTGGTGGTTTTGCCGTTCACAACTACGAAGATCGTTCTTCAAACGAGATCATCCCGCATGAAGAACTGTTCCTCGGCCACTTCGAATACGAAGAGCGTCACAAGCGTGCTGAAAACGTTCCGGGTGCAGAAGAAGTTCTGGGACATTTCGAAGAACGTATGGAAGGTCTGGCTGAAGAAGACGTGGTTGCAGAGGCCAAGCGTTGCATGAGCTGTGGCATGTGCTTCGAGTGTGATAACTGTGTTGTATTCTGCCCGCAGGATGCCGTACACCGCACACCGAAAGACGAAACCACCATGGGTCGTTATGTTTACACTGACTACGACCGCTGCATTGGTTGCCACATCTGTGCCGATGTTTGCCCGACCGGCTACATCAAGATGGGTCTGGGCGAATAAGCAAAAACGGAGAAAACCGTGAAGCATCTTCGTAGTTTACTTCTGGTACTGGCGGCCGCACTCTTTATGAGTGCGCCGGCCAGCGCCGCTGATTCCATAACACCTGAACTGAAGATCAATCGCAGCCAGGGTGATGCCTGTGTTGAACCGACTGATGTCATGCGCAAGGACCACATGAAGTTCCTGCTGCATCAACGCGATGAAACCATGTACAACGGGATCCGCACCAGGAAGTACAGCCTCAAAGAATGCATTAACTGTCACGCCAACAAGGACGAATCTGGTGAATACATTCCGGTCACTGCCGAGGGTGAGTTCTGCCAGAGCTGTCACAGTTACGCCAGCGTCAAGCTTGATTGTTTCGAGTGCCATGCCACCAAGCCGCGTGACACAGCATTTCATCCGATCGTGACTGACAAGCTGCGTGCAACCCGTGACATGCACGAGGCTCCGGAAGCGAAAAAACTTCTTAACGACATGCTTGCGAACAAACAACCGAAAGGTGAAGCAGAATGAGCAACCAGCAAGCCGATAAAGCTCGCCGTGATTTTCTCGGCAAGACGGCTGCAGCTGCAGCCACGCTAAGCCTGGCCCCGGGCGTGACACTGATGAATGTTGCCCAGGCCCGCCCTCTCGATCAGCCTGTCAGCAGCGAAAACCGCTGGGGCTTGCTGGTTGATACCAATAAATGCGGCGATGGCTGTGATGCCTGCGTGACTGCCTGCCAGACAGAAAATGGCTGGGGCGCCGGAAGCACGGATGAGAAGCATTCTTCTCCCGAGCAGAAGGCACAGTGGATCCGCAAGGTTTCCCTGAAAAACAAATTGACCGGCAGTGCACACGAATTGCCGATGATGTGCCAGCATTGCGAGCATCCACCATGTGTCGATGTATGCCCGACCGGCGCTTCATTCAAGCGCGCAGACGGAATCGTGCTGGTCGACAAGCATATTTGTATTGGTTGTCGCTACTGCATGATGGCCTGCCCGTACAAGGCACGTTCTTTCATCCACGAAGCACTTGAGGATCAGAACCCGGATGTGCCACGTGGCAAGGGTACGGTCGAATCCTGCACGCTGTGTGTGCACAAGATCGATCGTGGTGATGGCACCACGGCATGTGCCGAAGCCTGTGCACAAGATGGTCACAAGGCAATCATTTTCGGTGATCTCAATGATCCAAACAGTGAGATTTCGCAGGAAATGAAGAAGCACGCTACCACGCAAATTCGCGCCGATCTCAACCTGAATACCGGCGTGCGTTACCGTGGTATTTAACAGTATTTGAACAGCGGACTATAACAATGAAGACTGTTACGCATTACAGTACAATTGAAGGTAACAGCCTGTCCTACTGGGGGCTGTTGGGCGCACTGGGTCTTGTCCTGCTGCTGGGTCTGGGCGCCGTATACGTCATGGAACACTATGGCCATTACGTAACCGGCATGAACAACCACGTCGTCTGGGGCATGCCGCACGTATTCGCCGTTTTCATGATTATCGCTGCCTCGGGCGTCCTGAATGTCGCCTCCATCGGTACGGTATTTGGCCGCAAAACCTACAAGCCCCTGGGGCGACTGTCAGGTTTGCTGGCATTTGCCTTACTGGCCGGTGGCCTGATGGTACTCATGCTCGATCTGGGCCGACCGGATCGCCTTATCATTGCCATGACCTATCTGAATCCAAAGTCAGTATTTGCCTGGAACATCCTGCTCTACCCCGGCTTTTTCCTCGCAGTACTGGTTTATGTATGGTTCATGATGGAACGCCGCATGAACAAGTATTCATACTATGCCGGCCTGTTTGCCTTTATCTGGCGCCTGCTGCTCACGACCGGTACAGGCTCGATTTTCGGCTTTATCGTCGCCCGCCAGGGTTATGATGCCGCCGTGCTGGCACCGATGTTCATCATTATGTCATTCGGTTTTGGCCTGGCGATTTATATTCTGGTGCTCATGGCCGCCTGCCGCTGGACCGGTCGTGAACTCGGCGACCACGTATTGCGAACATTGAAGAATCTGCTCGGTGTGTTTATCGCTTCGATCTTCTACTTCGTCTTCGTCCTGCACCTGACCAACCTGTATGGCACTGAAAACCATGGTATCGAACGCTTCCTTCTCATGGATGGCGGTATCTATACCCGGATTTTCTGGATCGGTTGGGTCGTGATCGGCATGTTGCTGCCAATGGCCATCGTCTATCATCCAAACATGGGCAAATCCCGCAACTGGGTTGGTATTGCCAGCGCCCTCGTCATTATCGGCGGCCTGGCATCCATGTACGTCATCATTATCGGTGGCCAGGCCTACCCGATGCCCGTCTTCCCGGGTTACGAAGTGGTCGGCAGCACGTTCTATGATGGCCAGATCGTTCAGTACACCCCGAGTATCTGGGAAATCGGTCTTGGTGTTGGTGGTGTCGCCCTTGCCCTGGCGATGACAGTGTTTGCCATCAAGGTGTTGCCGTTCCTGCCGAACAGCCTGGCAGATAGCGTTGCAGACCCGCATTACAAGCCAGCTGAAAAAGCTGAAGGCTGATACATGCCAGCGGTAGTTAAACCGCAAAAATTCGTTACGCAACAGAACGTGGGGTATTGAACATGCCCCACGTTCTTGTTTCTGCCGCCCACAAATCATCCGGAAAGACCACGATCACGCTGGGACTTGCTGCCGCACTACGCATGCGTGGACTGACCGTGCAGACCTTCAAAAAGGGCCCCGACTATATCGATCCGATGTGGTTGAACATGGCCAGTGGCCGGCCCTGCCATAATCTCGACTTTTACACGATGCAGGCCGATGAAATCGATAGCTGGTTTGCTACCTATTCGAGAGACAAGGATTTCAGCCTGATTGAAGGTAACAAGGGCCTGTATGATGGCCTGGACCTCGATGGCAGTAACAGCAATGCCGCGCTCGCCAAACGTCTGCAAGCACCTGTTGTGCTTGTGATCGACGCACGCGGCATGACGCGCGGTATCGCGCCATTGATTCTTGGTTACCAGGCCTTTGATCAAGACATAAATATCGGCGGCGTTATTCTCAATCGTCTGGGTGGTTCCCGTCATGAGGAAAAGTTGCGTCGCGTGATTGAGCACTATACAGATGTGCCCGTGATTGGTGCGGTACATAATGATGAGCGCATGGAAATCGATGAACGCCATCTTGGCCTGATCCCGAGCAATGAAGCCGCAGTTGCCCTTCAGCACATTGATACAATCGGCAAACGGATTGCCGAACAGGTCGACCTGGACAGGTTATGTGCGATTGGTGATACCGCGGGCAAGATTGATGCCCTGCCTCTCGACATCAAGACAAAACCGGCCGATGTGCGCATTGCCGTGGCCCGCGATGAAGCCTTCGGCTTTTACTATGCCGGCGACCTGCAGGCACTTGAGGCTGCAGGTGCCGAAATCGTGCCATTCGACACGCTCAACGATGAACACCTTCCGGAAAATATTCACGGCCTGTTTATCGGTGGTGGTTTCCCGGAAATGCGCATGCTGGAACTGGGCGCCAATACAAGCATGCGTGGCTCCATCCGGCAGGCGATTGAGAACGGCCTGCCGACCTATGCAGAATGTGGCGGCCTCATGTACCTGTGTGAAAGCATCGAATGGCATGAACAAAGTGCGGAAATGGTCGGTGTGATTCCTTCTCACTGTATCATGCATAAAAAACCGCAAGGCCGCGGTTATATTCGATTCACGGAAACCGCTGCCATGCCCTGGCCGGACAAGTCAGACCACACTGTTCATGCCCATGAGTTCCACTATTCGTCAATTACCGAGCCCGCCGGCGACTGGCCGCATCAATATGCCTTCACCATTGAGCGTGGCACGGGCATCATCGGCAAGAAAGACGGCCTCGTATACAAAAATATGCTGGCCTGCTACGCGCACCAGCGCGATCTGGCCTGTAATCACTGGGCCAAACGGTTTGTTGACTTTGTTCGTCAACATCATTGAGTATTTACTATTAACGTATTGTCAAAGAAAGGTCTGTCATCATGCTGAAAGTCACCGACGCCGCAGTCAAACAAATCAAGGAATCCGCTACCCAGAGCAATATGGTGGGCATGCCGCTACGCGTCGCTGCCTCCCGCAACAAGGATGGCAGCATCAATTACGGTATGGGCTTTGATGAAAACAAGGCTGAAGATGACGCCGTCATCGAATGCGACGGCATCGAGGTCATTGTCGGACCTTCATCGCGCGAATTACTGACCGGCTGCGTACTCGATTATGTGAAGCTCGATTCAGGTGAAATGAACTTCATTTTCATCAACCCTAACGACCCGAGCCACGGCCAGGCCCACTAGCGAGCCATGCACCTGCCGCATTTGCAGGCAGGCGGGCAATTGCCACACGGCCAGGGGATGAAACTGAAGGCCGTTGGCCTGGATGGCATCTGCACCCTGCTCGAACTTGAGGACAAAGACACGCGCGACGTATGGCTCTGCCTTGATACCCTCGTGGCGCAGTATGGCCAGATCTATGCAATCCCGGCCGAGCCCATCGTCAGGTCTATCGAGGCAGGGGCTGCAGGGCCAAATAGCCCCTATCACCCTGTTTTTCATAGAATTTCAGTATAAGCAGTGAGCATGCACGGGTCAGTTCTGTTAAAATCACGGTCTGGATAACCGTCAAAGCGATCAGGAATGCAGACGTTCAAGCCACAGACAAGCGCACTGACAACCGGGCACGGTCCCGCAGCCACAGCACAAGCCGCTAGCACCACTACACCGCGATCAGCAAAAGCCAGCAGCCTGTCACGGGCACGCCTTGCTCTGCCGATCGCCCTGCTGTTATGCCTGTTTGCCCTGCTTGGCGTGTCTGTCATCGCCGGCAGTCTATGGCCCGATTCCCTGGCGCTGATTCAGGGACTGCAAA
Organism: Granulosicoccaceae bacterium; assembly: GCA_050117725.1. Taxonomy (GTDB): domain Bacteria; phylum Pseudomonadota; class Gammaproteobacteria; order AKS1; family AKS1; genus JASFJH01. The sequence goes on from JASFME010000003.1 coordinate 20,405, forward strand.
TCATACTGGTACTGGCCGGTATGGCCATCATCGCCCAGTTGCTGGTACGCATCCGCGAACAGCTACTACAGCCGTTGGATGGCCTGCGTGAATGGTCACGGGGTATTCGCGCCGGCGATCTCGAACAGCATATCCCGATGCCGGCGCGTGGTGAATTCGCCAATGTAATTCGCGATATCAACAGCCTCACGGATGAACTGCATATCCTCACCGAGGAAATGGATATGCGTGTTCGTGAACAGACCGAGCATATCGCCAACAAGAGCCGCTCCCTCGAGATCCTTTACGATATCGCGACCAGTCTGAGCAGCTGCAATAATCTTGATGATCTGCTTGCACAATTCCTCGATACGCTCATGATTCTCGTTGATGCGCGCGCGGCAAGCGTCCGTTTGATACACAACAACCAGACACGCCTTGTCGCCAGCCGTGGACTGTCTGATGAGGTAAAGGAACAGGAATTGTTCGTCGACATGAATCGTTGCCTGTGCGGCAAGATCGCACAATATGGTGGCCTGGGTATACAAAAGGATATCGAACTCTGTAACCAGTTCCTGGATTGCAATATTGTCAGTGGCGAGTGCAAGGAAATGGTTGTTGTTCCGCTGCAATATCGCGATCATATCCTGGGTGTATACAACCTGTTCCTTGACCGCCCAAGTTCAGAGCTTGGCAAGGACGCAAGGGACCTGCTGAACAGCATCGGCAAACATCTTGGACTGGCTATCGAGAAGTCTCGTCTTGATGACAATGCGCGACGCCTGGCGATCATGGAAGAACGCAACATTATCGGTAGCGAATTACATGATTCCCTGGCGCAATCCCTGGTCAGTATGCGCCTGCAGGTAAAGATGCTCGGCGAGATCCTGCACAAGAAAGACATCCGTGCAGCGCAAAATGAAGTGCGCAGACTGAACACCGCGATTAATGAGGCACATACCAGTCTTCGTGAATTGCTAAGCAACTTCCGCTCAAGAATGGATGAACGTGGCCTGATCTATGCGGTGAATGATCTGGTCTATCGCTTCAAACAGGAAACCGGGATCAATGTCTTTTTCCATAATGGCATGACGAATACTGATCCGGGGCTGACACCTGCCCAGGAGTTCCAGGCATTTCGCATCATCCAGGAAGCACTTGCCAACATCAAGAAACACAGTAACGCCTGTACTGTACGAATATTGTTTTACAGTAATGAAAAGGATTTCAGCATCCTGATTGAGGATGATGGCCACGGCATGGAAAGCGAGACCGGTGCTCCGGGTCCCGGTGAGCATATCGGTTTAAGCATCATGGAGGAACGTGCTGCCGCAATTAACGGTGAAGTCACAATAGAAAGTGAACCAGGTGAAGGCACCCGTGTTTACCTGCACTTCCCGGTTAGCCAGCAAGCTAAAGTCTCGTGAGGTAAGCGTGCGCGTATTATTAATTGATGACCACGCACTGGTCAGAAAAGGGCTGGAGGAATTGCTGAGAAGTCGCGGAGTTGATGTTGTTGACTCGGTTGGCCGTGGTGATGAAGGTATTGAGCGTGCCCGTGAACTGCAACCCGATATTATCCTGCTTGATATTAAAATGCCGATCATGAGCGGACTCGACACGCTTGAAAAAATGCGCAGCAGTGGTATCGACATACCCGTACTCATACTCAGCATGAGCCGTGATGAAGCCGACCTGGAACGCGCCTTGAGAATCGGCGCCCAGGGTTATCTGCTCAAGGACATGGACCCGGATGAATTGTTACCGGCATTAAGCGATGCCTTGCAAGGAAACACTGTTGTTGCAAAGGAATTGATTGGTTCCCTTACCAATATTATCCAGGGCAAACCTGCAGCCCAGGAAGCACCGGAGCCCGCCACTCCGCTTTCCGAACTCACACCACGTGAACAGGAAATCCTGGCGCATATTGCAGAGGGCGAGAGCAACAAGGTAATTGCCAAACACCTCGGCATTTCGGATGGTACCGTCAAGCTGCATGTCAAGGCCATCCTCCGTAAACTTGGCGTACATTCGCGTGTTGAGGCCGCAGTGATAGCGGTTGAGCACGGTGTTGGCCGCAGTCAGAAATAATTTTTCTCGGGAGTAATCATGAAAACTTTTCAGCAGATAGTCGCTGATGCGCTACAGGACGTAGAGGAAATAATGCCCTGGGATCTTGAGGAAAAATTGCAACAAGCCAGCCCTCCCCTGCTCATTGATGTACGTGAACCTCATGAGTTTGAAGCCATGCATATCAAGGGCTCGATAAATGTTCCGCGTGGCATTCTCGAAACGGCATGTGAATACAATTATGATGAAACTGAACCAACGCTGGCAGATGCGCGTGAACAGGAAGTTGTTGTGATTTGTCGCTCGGGTAATCGCAGCGTACTGGCCTGCAGTAATATGCAATTGATGGGCTATAAAAATGTCGTGTCACTGAAAACCGGTTTGCGGGGCTGGAATGACTATGAGCAACCCCTGATTGACGGGACGGGCAATGATGTCGATATTGACGACGCCGAGGAATACTTCACACCACACCTGCGCCCGGATCAGGAACAACCATAAAACATAATGAATACACAGCCTTAAAAGGCTGTCCGGCAGCTGACGAGGCCGGGACTTTGATAGTTCAGGGCAGTGTATAAGCACCATGGCAAAGCGCAACAGCACTTGCGTACCGTACGCGATGCGCTGCCTAAACCAGTTGCTCCGGTTTTTCGTCCCAGTGAGTCTCTGAATCGAACCAGTTCAACTTGTCCTGCAGCACGACGACCTTGCCGACAATGATCAAGGTTGGCGGCTTGATATCCGACTCATCAACGATAGCGGGCATACTTTGTAGTGTGCCTCTGTAGATACGCTGCTCACGCGTGGTGGCTTTTTGTACCAGCGCAATAGGCGTGTCGGCAGGCAAACCATGTGTCTGCAGTTCCTTGCAGATCACCTTCACGCCAACCAGTCCCATGTAGAACACGATAGTCTGGTTCGGCTGCGCCAGCGCCGGCCAGTTGAGGTTCATCGTGCCATCCTTCAGATGGCCGGTAACAAAGGTGACGGATTGTGAGTAGTCGCGATGGGTCAGCGGGATACCCGAATACGAGGCGGCACCCGAAGCGGCAGTAATGCCCGGCACGACCTGGAACGGTACGCCTTCCTGCATCAGGGTTTCAATTTCCTCACCGCCACGACCGAAGATAAACGGATCACCACCCTTCAGACGGCATACCCGTTTACCCTCTTTTGCCAGCCTGACCAGCAACTGGTTAATATCTTCCTGGGGCAAGGCATGCTTGTCGCGTTCCTTGCCGACATATATCCGCTCCGCATCGCGCCGGCACAGGTCCATGACCTCCTTGGAAACAAGCCGATCGTGCACGATCACGTCAGCCTGCTGCATCAGGCGCAAGGCACGGAAGGTCAGCAGGTCCGGATCGCCCGGCCCCCCTCCGACCAGGTACACCTCTCCGGTTTCCTGGTGAAAGGCCTCCGGGTCAGCCAGCGCTTTTTCGATACGTGCACGGGCTTCATCATCCTGGTTTGCCAGCACGAGCTCGGTCACCGGGCCGTGCAGGATCCGTTCCCAGAACAGGCGACGATCCGCAGGATTGTTGAACGTGCTTTTTACCTTGCCACGAAAATCAGCCGTCATCTTTGCCAGGCGGCCATAGGCGCTCGGGAGCAGGGTTTCGAGCCGGGAGCGCAACAGCCTCGCCAGCACCGGCGAAGCGCCGCCGGTTGAGATCGCGGCCACGACCGGACTGCGATCGACAATCGACGGCACAATGAAATTACATAATTCCGGGGTGTCGACGACGTTGACCGGGATGTTGCGCGCCGAGGCAGCCGCATGCACGGCGCGGTTCACATCCTTGTTGTCCGTGGCGGCAATCACAAGCACGACATCCTCGATATCACTGTCAGTGAATTCACCGCTGCGGTGGGTAACCGCCCCTTCCTCAAGCCAGGCCTGCAGTTGCGGCTCAAGTTGCGGCGAGACGATATGTACGCGCGCACCGGCGTCGCGCAGCAAGGCGGTCTTGCGTGTGGCCACTTCCCCGCCGCCTACTACCAGGCAACGGCGCTCGCGGATGTTCATGAAAACAGGCAGAAAATTCATGCTGGCTATCCAATCAGTCTGGGCAATTAATGCCGGCGCGGCATTATAGCCCCCTCCGCCCGCAAGGCAAACTGTAACCTTATTAGTATCAGGCGTTTATAAGCTCGATGCCACCCATGTACGGGTGCAATACCTCCGGAATGACCACGCTGCCATCGGCCTGCTGGTAATTCTCGAGCACGGCGACAAGGGTCCGTCCTACAGCCAGGCCGGAACCATTCAGGGTATGGGCAAGTTCGGGCTTGCCGGTCTCAGGGTTGCGCCAGCGTACCTGCATGCGCCGCGCCTGGAAAGACGCAAAGTGACTGCAGGAGGAGATTTCACGGTAAGCCTGCTGGCCCGGCAACCAGACCTCCAGATCGTAGGTTTTCGCCGCGGAGAAGCCTATATCACCGGCGCACAGGTTCATGACGCGGTATGGCAGCCCGAGTTTTTGCAGGATCACCTCGGCATGGCCAGTCAGTTCCTCGTGGGCCTGCCAGGAGGCATCCGGCGGCACGATCTGGACGAGTTCGACCTTTTCGAACTGGTGCTGGCGGATCATGCCGCGCGTGTCCTTGCCGTAGGAACCGGCCTCGGAGCGGAAACACGGCGTATGGGCGACGAACTTCAGCGGCAGGCGCCCGGCTTCGACGATTTCATCACGCACGATGTTGGTCACCGGCACCTCGGCGGTCGGGATCAGATAATAGCCATGCTCGCCGGTGGTCTGGAACAGGTCTTCTTCGAATTTCGGCAGTTGCCCGGTACCGAACAGGCTGTCGGCATTCACCAGGTACGGCACATAGGTCTCGGTATAGCCGTGTTCACGTGTATGCGTATCGAGCATGAACTGGATCAGGGCGCGGTGCAGACGGGCAATATCACCCTGCATGACGGCAAACCGTGAACCGCTGATCTTCGCCGCCGTCTCGAAATCCAGGCCACCGAGTGCTTCACCGATATCGACATGGTCGCGCGGCGCAAAATCGAGTGCGGTCGGTTCACCCCAGCGGCGCACCTCGGCATTGTCACTTTCATCCTTGCCATCCGGTACCGAGTCATCAGGGAGATTCGGGATCCCGGCAACAATCTGCTGTATAGCAGCCTGCACCTCGGCAAGGCTGGCCTCGGCCGCCTTGAGCTTGTCGCCCAGATCAGCCACCTCTTGCAACAGCGGCGCGATATCCTCACCGGCAGCCTTGGCCTTGCCAATGGACTTCGAGCGCGTGTTGCGCTCGTTCTGCAGTGTTTGGGTCTCTACCTGCACCGCCTTGCGCTGCTCTTCGAGTGCCTGCAGTTGTCCGACATCAAGCGAAAAGCCGCGCCGGGCGAGTTTGGCGGCCACCTGGTCGAGTTCATTACGCAGCAGTTGCGGATCCAGCATTTTACTTACCTATCCCTTGTTTCCTGGCCGGACAGTATCGGTTCACACATGCATCCGGGCTGACCATTGCACGATATGTCCGGGTGAAAATTCTTTGTGTATATGTTCAAGTATTTCATCGACCCGCCCGGGTGTGTCGAAAAACTCGATCACCACAGGCAGATCGAGCGAAACATCGAGCAGATTCGCGGTGTGGATTTTACCGGAAGCACCAAAGCCGGCGATACCCCGAAATGCCGTCACACCACGAACTTTTTCCCGCTCATGCAGGCGTTTGAGTAATTTGGCCAGTTTCGCCTCACCCTCGCTGAGGTAAATACGCACCATGGTCACAGCTTCGGTTTGCATTGCTGACTCCTTTGTCAGAGCTGACGTATGACAACGATACCGACCCATGCAGCCGCAATACATACCAGCACACTCGCCAGCATGTTCATCACGGCGCGTAACAGCTGGCCGTTTTCGATGAGCAACAGGGTTTCAATGGAAAAGGTGGAAAACGTGGTAAACGCCCCCAGCACGCCGATCAACAGGAAGGCGCGCAGTTCAGCCGTTGCCGCCAGGCGCTCGACCAGCAGCACGTACAGGCCGCCCATGAGCAGGCTGCCCAGCGTATTCACGGCAAGCGTGCCCCACGGGAAATCGCGGCCGAGCCACTGGTAAATCCCGTTCGACACACCGTAGCGAAAAACGGCACCGAGTGCGCCCCCGGCGGCAATCGCGAGCAACTGGTTCATGATCGCTTCCCGTATTCCTTGTCGAGTTTGCGCAGGTGTGCCAGTTTTTCCCTAATCCTGTCTTCCAGGCCGCGCGCTACGGGGTTGTAATAATGCCGTGCCTGCATCTCATCCGGAAAATAATGTTCACCCGCGGCATAACCCTCCGGCTCGTCATGGGCGTAACGGTACTCCCTGCCGTAGTCGAGTTCTTTCATGAGCTTGGTCGGGGCATTGCGCAGGTGTAATGGCACCTCGTAGCTGCCATGTTCCTTCACATCCTGCATGGCCTGGTTAAAGGCCTTGTACACGGCGTTACTCTTGGCCGCCACGGCCAGGTAGACAATCGCCTGGGCAATCGCCAGTTCACCTTCCGGGCTGCCGAGTCGCTCCTGCACATCCCAGGCATTCAGTGCCAGCGTCAGACCGCGCGGATCGGCATTGCCGATATCTTCAGAAGCCATGCGCACAACGCGCCGCGCAATATACAGGGGATCGCAACCGCCATCGACCATGCGCACAAACCAGTACAGCGCCGCATCCGGTGAGGA
>JASFME010000004.1:0-26695 GCA_050117725.1 Granulosicoccaceae bacterium
GGCGCGCTGCGTCTTGCCAAACAGTCGGTTTGCCGCTTTACCAGACTTGTCATGCAAGGCATTGAGGTTACCGTTGAGTCGTGCACCGCGTTTGATCTCGAGTGACTGGTAGGACACGTCACCTTCAATCAGCGCATTCGGATACAGCGTGACATGACCACGTGCATGCACATCACCCCTGACCTGTCCATTGATGTCGGCATCATTGACTGTGACATTGCCATTAATGACACCGTTACTGCTCAGGGTCAGGCGTGCGGCACTACCGTCACCCATGGTAATGTTGCCAGTGACCTTGCCATCGATGTGCAGGCCGCCCGTGATCGTCATATCACCTTGCAAGGCGACGCCTTCACCAATCAGGCACTGCACGATGTCCTTGTGATTCGGGATGTTCTGTTCCTTGTCACTCATGCCCGGTGTCCCTCTTGTTATTCTTCAATGTCGTTTTGTGCGCCAGCATAGCCGAATGTTTTTCAGCGCACCTCGCCGCCACTGGCCTGCAGGTCGGCATGATAGGAGGAGCGTACCATTGGCCCGCTGGCGACATTGTCGAAGCCCATTCGCGTTGCCACCTCGGCAAGCCGATCAAACTCGGCCGGTTCGACATAACGCGCCACCGGCAGGTGATAGCGGCTCGGTTGCAGGTACTGGCCGAGGGTGAGCATGTTGCAGCCGTGGTCGCGCAGATCCTGCATGACCTGTTCGACCTCACTGATCTCTTCACCCAGGCCGAGCATGAGGCCGGATTTGGCAGGTATGTTCGGCAGGCGCTCTTTGAAACGCTTGATCAGGTCAAGCGACCACTGGTAATCGGAACCGGGGCGCGCCTGTTTGTACAGGCGCGGCACGGTCTCGAGATTGTGATTGAAGACATCCGGTGGCGTGGCCGCGAGCATGTCGAGCGCGATTTCCATGCGGCCACGGAAGTCGGGTACGAGCACCTCGATACTGGTTTGCGGCGATTGTTCACGCACGGCGCTGATGCACGCGGCAAAGTGCCCGGCACCGCCATCGCGCAGGTCATCACGATCCACCGAGGTGATCACGACATAACGCAATTGCATGTCACGAATGGTCCGGGCGAGGTTGGCCGGTTCGTTGATATCAAGCGGTTTCGGCTTGCCGTGCGCGACATCGCAAAACGGGCAACGGCGCGTACAGATATCACCCATGATCATGAAGGTCGCGGTACCGTGGGCAAAGCACTCGCCGAGGTTCGGGCAGGAGGCCTCTTCACACACGGTGTGCAGCTGGTTTTTGCGCAGCGTCTGTTTGAGGCGTTCGACCTCCGGCGCATTCTGGCCGCGTGCGCGGATCCACTTCGGCTTGCGCAGCGGTGTTACGGTCGGTTCGATCTTGATCGGAATGCGGGCTGTTTTCGACTGGCCTTTCAGATCGCGCTTGCTTACAGGTTGTTCAGACATCTGGAATATTGTCGCTGTCGAGAATCTGCAGCGCATTGTAACCCAGAATGCCGGACAGCCGCGTGCAGAATTGCGCGGCGATCTGCTCGTACGGCGTGTCAATACCGAGATCCCGCAGTTTTGTTACGGCCAATCCCTGATAACCGCACGGGTTGATGCGCGAGAACGGCGCCAGGTCCATATCGACGTTCAGGCTCAGACCGTGGTAGCTGCGACCGCGCTTGACGCGCAGGCCGAGCGAGGCGATCTTGGCACCGTCGACGTACACGCCGGGCGCATCGCTGCGGGCCTCGGCCTGAATGCCGTAACCGGCGAGCAGTTCGATAACACTTTGTTCGAGCGCCGTGACCAGCTCGCGGACCCCGGCCTTGCGCCGCGGCAGATCGAGCAGGGCATAGACAACGAGTTGCCCCGGGCCGTGGTAGGTGACCTGGCCGCCGCGATCGATCTCGATCACCGGGATCTGGCCGGGATCGAGCAGGTGCTCGGCTTTGCCGTTACGGCCCTGGGTAAAGACCGGCGGGTGTTCGACCAGCCATAACTCGTCCGGGCTGTCCGGTGTGCGTGCCGCGGTGACGCGTTGCATGGCCTCGTACACGGGCAGGTAGTCGCGCAGGCCGAGTTGACGCAGCAGCAGGGTGTCGGGGGAATGGTTCACAGCAGCATCGAGACGTGTTCACAGGCGTGCAGTTCACGGTACAGGTTATCGAGCTGTTGCTTGTTTTGCGCCTCGAAGGTCACCGTGATGGCGAGGTAATTGCCCTTGCTGCTCGGCCGTGTCCGGACCGCGCCTTCGCCGAGGTCAGGCACATGTTTGCGCACGATCGTGATCACCGCCGGCTCGAACGCCTCGACGTTTTTGCCCATGATCTTGAGGGGGAATTCGCAGGGGAATTCAAAAAGCGTGTCGTCGTGGTTGGTCATAATTCTAATCTTCGGCGCCGTGTAGTACCTGCTATATGGGGATAACTCGCCCGAAATCAAAGGATTGTTGAACGATGAATGATGATTGATGATTATTTCGTTCATCAATCATAACTCCTCAATCATCAATTACTTAGCTGGCCTCACCGGTGCGCAGGGCCTGTTTGTAGGCCTGATAATAGTCGAGCATCTGCCGCCACAGCGGGCCGGGCCGGCCGTTGCCGACCGGTTGCCCGTCGAGCGAGGTGACCGGCAGGATTTCCTTGGTCGAACTGGTCAACCAGATTTCATCGGCGCATTTCAGCATATCGATATCGATATCGGCCTCGGCATGTGACAGGCCATGCTGCGCGGCCAGTTCGAGCACGAGGTCGCGGGTAATCCCCGGCAGCAGGCATTCGCCACTCGGCGGCGTCATGATCGTGCCGTCACGGACGATAAAGACATTACTCGCTGCGCCCTCGGTGATCTTGCCATCACGTTGCAGGATCGCCTCGAAGGCCTCGACATCACGGGCCTGCTGGCGCAACAGGATGTTCGGTAACAGGGCGATGGCCTTGATATGGCAAAACCGCCAGCGGATATCCTCAACCAGGATGGCGGCAATACCGTTTTGCAACAGCGCCGGTTCCGGTGTGCTGAGCGGGTTGCTCATGACGAACACGGTCGGTTGCACATCGCCCGGCGGGAAGGCGTGGTCGCGCGCCGACACACCGCGTGTGACCTGCAGGTAGATCGACTGGTCAGTGCCTTCATTGCGCGCGACGATGTTCTCGAGGATATCGCGCCACTCATCAGGACTGTGCGGGTTATCCAGGCGAATGCCGTTAAGGCTGTTGTCCAGGCGTTGCAGGTGTTGCCCGAGGCGCAGCAGGTGGCCGCCGTAGGCCGGGATCACTTCATAAACGCCGTCGCCAAACAGAAAACCGCGATCGAGCACGGGTACGCAGGCCTGCTCGGGTGGCAGGTACTCGCCGTTGAGGTAGACGCAGGCCATGTTTAATTGAACAGATCGTGGAACAGCAGTTTGACCCAGTCGACAAAGCGCTTCCACCAGCCGCCACGTTCAACATCATGCAGCGCCAGCAGTGGCCGTGACACGATATCATTGCCATCAAGCGTGATATTGACGTTGCCCAGGGACGTGCCCTTGCTGATCGGAGCCTTGATAATTGCCTCGTAGCGGATACCGGGGCTCAAGTCCTTGTAGCGACCACGCGGTACGGTGACATACAGGTCGTCGGCCAGGCCCAGTTTGATCTTGTCTTCGGTACCTTGCCAGATGCGCACGTCCTTGAGGACCTCGCCGGCAGCATACAGGCGGTGGCTTTCAAAGAAACGGAAGCCGTAATTCAGCAGTTTTTGTGACTCCTGTTCACGCGCCCGCTCACTGTCGGTACCGAGTACAACCGAGATAAGCCGCATGCCATCCCTGTTGGCCGAGGCCACCAGGCAGAAGCCGGCGGACTCGGTATGGCCGGTCTTTACGCCGTCGACGTGTTTGTCGCGCCACAGCAGGCGGTTGCGGTTGTACTGCGTGATGTCGTTATAGGTGTATTGCTTGATTGCATACCACTCGTAATGCTCCGGGAAGTCACGAATGATGGCACTGGCGATCACGGCCATGTCCTGCGGCGTTGTATAGTGCTCCGGATCCGGCAGCCCGGTACTGTTCACGAAATGTGATCCGCTCATGCCGAGCCTGGCCGCGTACTGGTTCATCAGCGAGGCAAACGCCTCTTCCGAGCCGGCGACATACTCGGCGAGTGCGACAGTCGCATCATTACCCGACTGGATGATCACGCCCTTGAGCAGTTGCTCGACGCTGACCTGCGTACCAACCTCGATGAACATGCGCGAGCCGGGCATACGCCAGGCCTTTTCGCTGACAGTGACCATGTCAGATAGCTGGATGTTACCGGCCTTCAGTTCACTTGCCACGACATAGGCCGAGAGCATTTTCGTCAGGCTGGCCGGCTCCATGCGCGTATCGGATTTGTCCTGTGCGATTACATGGCCGCTGTGGTGGTCGATCAACAGAAAGCCTTTGGCTGCGAGTTGTGGGGGGCGCGGTATGGCTTGCGGGGCAGCCTGGGCGAAAAGGCTGAAACACAATAACAAGATAAGGCCTGGAACGAGACGGAGTGAAGACGACATGGTATCCCTTAATTTAACGTGTAATTCAGTACCGGCTTTATTCTAACGGCTTGGCAGAGTGCTGGCTAATCGGCTCAATCGACGATAATGCGGCCGGTGTTGATGCCGATGCGTTCCAGGCTGGTGGCCAGCCGGTCTGCCTCTTCAACATTGGCGATCGGGCCAATGCGTACCCGGTACAGGGTTTGCTCGGCGTTGCTCAACTGGCTGATGCGTACATTGTCAACCGCCGCATCGAGCAGCCGGCCCAGCAGTTGTTCGGCATTGCTGCGGCTGACAAAGGCGCCGACTTGCAGGAACAGGCTGACCGGCGCTGATGGTTGGGTCGCGGTTGTGGTCTGCACGGCGGGCGCAGTCGTGTTGGCCGCGAGCACAGGCTGCGGCTCGCGGGCGTTGATGGCGCGTACTTCGACCAGCCCGGTACCACTATGGTTGATGCCGAGCTTGTGTGCCGCGGCATAGGACAGGTCGATGATCCGGTTTTCGTGGAACGGTCCGCGGTCGTTGACCTTGACGATCACCTTGCGGTTATTCTTCAGGTTGGTGACCTCGACATAGGTCGGCAGCGGCAGGCTCTTGTGCGCGGCGGTCATCGCGTACATGTCATAACGCTCACCGCTTGAGGTGCGACGGCCATGAAACTTGGTGCCGTACCAGGAGGCGATGCCCCGTTCGTGATACCCCTCGCTTGTTTCAAGCACGTGGTAGCGCTTGCCCAGCACAACATAGGATTCCGGGTTGCCGTAGCGACTGCGCGGTTCATCGCGTGGCACGGCATTGCTGACCTGGCTCAGGTCGCGGTACTCGGTGGGGCCGCTGTCACGTTCTTCGACAAGACTGCTGCCACCACAGCCGGCCAGCAGGCCAGGCAGTGCCAGCAGGCAGAACAAACCGGTTTTAGTTGTCACTCGCCACATTGTTCAGCATTGCCTCACGTTGCGCCTTGATTTCCTGGCTGAGCTGGTAGACGGCCATCGCGTACAGGGCACTATGATTATAACGCGTAATCACGTAAAAGTTGTGCAGGCCGAGCCAGTATTCCCGGTCTTCTTCCTGTTCGAGACCAATGAGCGTACTCAAAAGTTCCGGATTGAAATCCCCGGGGATGGCCTCGACACCTTTTGCCTGAAACTCGGCCAGTGACAGAGACGGCTTCAGTGTCTTTGATTCAAGCAACGTCTCGTCGGTGACGCCACTGGTATTGATCCTGGCCGCGATCGGTTCGCCATTACGCCAGCCGTGGCGATGAAAATAGTTGGCGACACTGCCAATCGCGTCGGCCGGGTTGTTCCAGATATCCCGTTTGCCATCGGCATCGAAATCCACGGCAAAGCTGCGGAAGCTGCTGGAAATAAACTGTGGCTGGCCCATCGCACCGGCATAGGAACCTTTCAGAGTCAGCGGATCGACCTGTTCCTCGCGGGTCATGAGCAGGTAGTGTTCGAGTTCACTGGTAAAAAATGCGCTGCGTGGCGGATAGGCAAAGGCCAGGGTCGACAGGGCGTCAATGACGCGGTAGCGGCCTGTGTGTTTGCCATAGCGGGTCTCCACACCGATGATGGCAACGATGATCTCGGATGGTACACCGTACTCCTGTTCTGCGCGGCCGAGGATTGCCTCGTGTTTGTCCCAGAAGGCCAGACCGCCCTTGACGCGTGCCGGGGTCACGAAGATTGGCCGGTACTGGTGCCAGGGTTTCTTTTCCGCCGGCCGCGCGATCACCTTGAGGATGTCATCGCGGATCCGTGACTGACCAAGCAACCCGGTCAGTTGCCGCGGATTGAAACCGTGTTGTGTCTGCATTTTTTCAATAAACGGCTGGCTGGCCTCGTAGTCGAGGGCACTGGCGGCCTGTGCAGGCAGAGTGGCCATTACCAGCGTGCCGCCAAGACAAAGTTGAAGCAGTTTGTTTTGCATAAGTCCCTTCTCGCCTCAATGGGCAAGTAGTTTACGGTGCGTGTGCACTGACATGATGATGCCAAAACCAATCATGGTCGTCACCATCGATGTGCCGCCGTAGCTGATCAGCGGCAAGGGCATGCCGACCACGGGCAACAGCCCGGTGACCATGCCGATATTAACAAACATGTTGAAAAAGAAGGTGATGGCCAGGCTACCGGCGAGCAGGCGGCCAAAGGTCTCCTGCGCGCGCGCCGCGATATACAGGCCACGGCCAATGATAAACAGGTACAGCAGCAGCATGACCAGCACGCCGAGCAGGCCGAATTCCTCGCCGTACACGGCAAAGATGAAGTCGGTGGACCGCTCCGGCAGGAATTCCAGGTGTGACTGCGTGCCGTTCAGCCAGCCTTTGCCATACAGGCCTCCGGAACCAATCGCGATCTTCGATTGCACGATGTGCCAACCGGCGCCAAGCGGGTCGTTTTCCGGGTTGAGAAAGGTCAGGACGCGGCGTTTCTGGTAATCGTGCATGAAGTACCACAGCAGTGGCGCGGCGGCGATTGCGGTAAACATCGCACCAAGCACGAAACGCCAGCGTATGCCCGACAGCAGCAGCACGAAGATCCCGGAGCTGGCAATCAGCAGGGCCGTGCCGAGGTCGGGTTGCTTGGCGATCAGCAGGGTCGGGACGAGGATCATAACGCCGGCGATGATGACCCGGCGTGGCCGCGGCGGCAGGGCGGCCTCGGAAAAGTACCAGGCGAGCATCATCGGCACGGCGATCTTGATGATCTCCGAGGGCTGGAAGCGGACGAAGCCGAGGTCGAGCCAGCGTGTCGCCCCTTTACCCTCACCGAGCACGAGTACCGCCACGAGCAGCGCGATGCCGATAGCAAACAGCCACGGCGCCCAGAAATGCAGCTGGCGCGGCGTGATCTGCGCGAACAGGAACATCGCCAGGGTGGCGACACCGAGCCGCGTCAGCTGGCGTATGATGACCGCCGTGTCCTCGTTGCTCGCGCTGTACAGGATCACGAGGCCCAGCGAGGCGAGCAACAACAGGCCTATCAGTAACTGCAGGTCAATATGCAGGGCGGCAAACAGTCCGCCGCGACGACCGGGAGTACGTTGCATATCAATCGTGATCACTTCCTGTTTTCTCCCTGCAGGTACGCGTCCATGATACGTCGGGCGATTGGTGCGGCGACGGCACTACCGCTGCCGGCATTTTCGGCGATCACGGCGATGGCGAGTTTCGCATCTGCAGCCGGGGCAAAGGCGATGAACAGTGCGTGATCACGCAGCCGCTCGGCAATTTCGGATGCGTCATACTCCTCATCCTGGGCAATGCCGAATACCTGCGCGGTACCGGTTTTACCCGCCATGCGGTATTCCAGGCCGACGGCACTGCCACGCGCGGTGCCGCGCGGCCCATGCAGGACGTTTTCCATGGCGCGGATAATAGCGTCCCAGTGCTCCTTGTGCTTAAGTGCGACTGCTGGCAGTTCGATCGGGGGCTGGATGACCGGCAACTCGTTCTCGGCACCCTGCAAGGCATGTAACAGGCGCGGTTTCACCCGTTTGCCACGTGCGGCCAGGGTTGCTGTTGTGGTCGCAAGTTGCATCGGCGTGACCAGGGTAAAGCCCTGCCCGATACCGGTGATCAGTGTTTCGCCCGGGTACCAGACCTCGTTGCGGGCGCGACGTTTCCATTCGCGTGACGGCAACAGACCTGATCTTTCCCCGAGCACATCGATGCCGGTTTTCTCGCCAAAGCCGAATCGCGCCAGGAAATTCGACATGCGATCGATATTGAGTTGTTGCGCAAGATCATAAAAATACACATCGCAGGATTCGGTAATCGCCGCGCTCAGATCAGTGATGCCGTGCCCGCCCTTTTTCCAGTCGCGGTACTTGCGCTCGTCACCCTTGAGTTCATACCAGCCCCGACAGACGACCTTGTTGTTGCCATGACCGTGTTCGAGGCCGGCCAGACCGATGAAGGGTTTCAGCGTCGAACCGGGCGGGTACTGACCGAGCAGGGTACGATTAAACAGGGGTTTGTCACGCGACTGGCGCAGTTCGGCATAGGTTTGCACGTCAATGCCGTTGACGAACAGGTTCGGATCATAGCCCGGCTTGCTGACCATGGCGATGACCTCGCCACTGTCGGGCACGATCGCGACTACCGAACCGCGGTAATCTTCGAGCGCCTCATTGGCGAGTTGTTGCAGGCGCAGGTCAATGTTCAGGTACAGGTTCTTGCCCGGGATCGGCGGCGCTTCCTGCAATACCCGCAGGCGCCGGCCTTGCGCGTTGACTTCCTCCTGCTGGTAGCCCACGGTGCCGTGCAGGACATCTTCGTAGGAGCGTTCGATGCCGAGCTTGCCGATGTGGGTGGTGGCACTGTAGTTGGCGGCATCGATGCGTTGTAATTCTTTTTCATCAATACGGCCGACGTAACCGACGACATGAGCAGTGAGCGTACCATGCGGGTAATGGCGGGTCAGGCGGGCCCGGATATCGACGCCATTAAAACGGTGCCGGTTGACGGCAAAATGCGCAACTTCCTGTTCGTTGAGCCGGTAGCGTAACGGGATGCTGTCAAAGTGGCGCTTTTGCCTGAGCAGGCGCTGGAAGTGTTCGATGTCACTGTCACTGATCGGCAGCACCTCACGCAGTGCGGCAATGGTCGCATCCATGTCATCAACCTGCTCCGGGATCACTTCCAGGCTGAACGAGGGGATGTTCTCGGCAAGTACGGTGCCCGTGCGATCGAATATCAGGCCACGGGTTGGCGGGATCGGCACGAGCTTGACGCGGTTGTTGCGAGACAGGGTCGAAAAGTGCTCATGGTGCAGAATTTGTAACCAGAACAGCCGGGCGAACACCCCGAGCAGCACGATAATTATCAAGACCAGCGCGGTGATCGCGCGCCGGTTAAACAGCCGTGATTCGACGGCCTGATCCTTGATGCGCAAATGACGGGGCATGGCCGGTGTTTACTGTACCTGAAAGTGGCGGCGCAGGTCGCGCAGCACCAGGTAGACCCAGGGCCAGAGCAGGGTGCTCGTCACGGAAGGTAACCAGTAGGTCCAGCTGTTAGGCGGCTGGCCGATAGCACCCTTGACCCATAGCACGAGCATTTGCGCGAGCAGTACGAGCACGAGTACCGACAATGCCTGTTGCCAGACCGGGAAGACCCTGAGACGCCGATGCAGTTTCAGGACGATGTAGGCAACCACGGCATATGCCAGTGCATGCTGCCCGAGCAGGCTGCCGGTGAGTACGTCGACAAACAGGCCGGCGCACCAGCTCCAGCCGATGCCGAAACGATGCGGCACGGCCAGACACCAGTAGATCATGACCAGTGCCACCCATTCCGGCCGGAAGCGTTGCGCCCACTCCGGTAACGGCAGGGCGACCAGCAGCATCGCGACGAGCAGGCTGGCAATGATGATGATACCGCCGCGCCGGTTATGGATTGCCATCCACCGCCTCCTTTTCAGTCCAGACCAGCAGTACCTCGCGGCTGCGTTGCAGCGCGGCGATCGGTGCGGCAACGACCCCCAGGTAGGGGCGTGCCGGATCCCTGTCGATGTGCGTGACACGCGCCACCGGGTAACCGGGCGGGAAGCGGCCACCAAGACCGGAACTGACCAGCAGGTCATCGACCTCAATCTCGGCATTGTTGGGGATATACAGCAGTTCCAGTTCATCGGCGCGCCCGGTGCCGATGGCAATCGCGCGTTGTCCGCTGCGATTGCTTTGTACCGGCAGGGCGTGGCTCGGATCGGTGATCAACATGGCGGTGCTGGAGAATGGACTGGTGCGGATGATCTGGCCAATTATGCCGTCGGCATCGATCAGCGGCTGGCCGACGAACACGTCGTCATTATCGCCCTTGTTGATCATGATCTGGCGGGTAAACGGGTCGAGGTCAACGCGTAGCAGTTCGGCGATCAGGACACGCTCACCGACCTTGAAGGATGACTCGAGCAATTCACGCAGGCGCATGTTCTCGGTTTCCAGCGAGGCATATTTCTGTAATTGCGCCTTGAGTAACAGGTTCTGGGTACGCAGTGATTCGTTCTCATTGAGCAGAGTTGAATGCGTCGACAGGTTCTCGCCAAGTTCATCGGCCACCATGAACGGCAGGTTGATGGTCTGGCGCAGCGGTTCAACAATTACAGACAAACCCGAGCGCAGGGTATCGAGGTGCTGATAGCGATGATCAACTGTCATCAGCACGATGGAGCTGACAAGGAATAACAGGAAGCGGGCATTGAGTGACGGGCCCTGTTTGAACAGCGTTTTAATTACCAACCCCCGTCGGCTTTTTAGCGGCGATGCCTGCGCATCGCCGTCGTGTGATGCTATTCAAGATCGAAAAAATCAACGCCGTGTTCATCAATCATTTCTAGTACGCGACCACCGCCACGCGCAACACAGGTCAGCGGATCTTCGGCGACGATCACCGGCAGGCCGGTTTCTTCGGATAACAGTTTGTCAAAGTCACGCAGCAAGGCGCCACCACCGGTTAACACCATACCACGCTCGGCAACGTCGGCACCGAGTTCCGGCGGGGTTTGTTCCAGTGCGGTCTTCACGGCGCTGACAATCCCGGATAACGGTTCCTGCAGGGCTTCGAGGATTTCATTACTGTTCAGCATGAAGCTGCGCGGCACACCTTCGGCCAGGTTACGACCCTTGACCTCCATCTCCCGTACTTCGTTGGCCGGGAAGGCAGCACCGATTTCCATCTTGATGGACTCGGCAGTGGTTTCACCGATAAGGCTGCCGTAATTACGACGCACGTAACTGATAATGGCGTCATCGAAACGATCGCCACCGATACGTACCGATGCCGAGTAGACGATGCCATTCAGGGAGATCACGGCGACTTCCGTGGTGCCGCCACCGATGTCGAGCACCATCGAACCTTGTGCTTCACCGACCGGCATCCCTGCGCCAATTGCCGCGGCCATTGGTTCATCGATCAAATACACTTCGCGGGCACCGGCACCGATTGCCGATTCCTTGATCGCGCGTCGTTCCACCTGGGTGGAACCACAGGGAACACAGACAACAACCCGTGGGCTCGGACGGAAGAACTTGGACTCATGCACCTTGCGGATGAAGTGCTGCAACATCTTTTCGGTTACATTGAAATCGGCGATCACGCCATCCTTGAGCGGGCGAATCGCGGTAATGTTGCCCGGTGTACGGCCGAGCATAAGCTTGGCCTCGGCACCGACAGCAGCGATGCTCTTTGAACCACCCGCGCCGCGGTCCTGGCGAATGGCAACAACCGAAGGTTCATTGAGGACAATACCCTGACCATGAGCGTAAATGAGTGTATTGGCGGTTCCGAGGTCGATAGACAGGTCGGTTGAAAACAAGCCACGAAAGGCGTTGAACATGTTATCCGGTATCCTTAGGCATTATACAGGCTGAAATATGGCGCTACTCTATCAACGCCCCGGGTTTTGGGCAAGGCGACATCTGTGATAAGTTTCGCATCCTGCTGATTTGCCGGGCCCGACCGGCGAACGGTCAAATTCGTAACTTTGGAGACATCTCATGTCATTGTCACGTAGCGACGTGGAGAAAATCGCCCACCTGGCCCGGCTTGCCATCGACGAGGCCGACGTGGACGGCTATGCCGGTGAGCTGTCGAAAATCCTGGAACTCGTCGAGCAGATGAAGGCGGTCGATACCTCGGGCGTCGCGCCGATGGCGCACCCGCTGGATGCCGTGCAACGTTTGCGCGCCGACGAGGTCACCGAGGAGAACCGTCGTGAGCAGTTCCAGGCCATTGCCCCGGCCGTCGAAGACGGTTTGTTCCTCGTGCCGAAGGTGATCGAGTAATCCCCCGGCATTCCTTTATATACAGTTATAGTGACCATGCATAACAAAACACTTAGCGAACTTTCCGCCGCGCTGGCGGACAAGCAGTTCTCCAGCGAGGAACTGACCCGGCATTTCCTTGACCGTATCAGGCAATATGACGGGCAGATCAACTGTTACATCACCGTCGATGAAGAGCAGGCCATGCAGATGGCACGCGCTGCCGATACACGACGCGCCAGTGGCCAGGCCGAGGCATTGACCGGTATACCGCTCGCACAAAAGGATATTTTCTGCACGCAGGGCCTGCGTACCTCGTGCGGATCGAAGATGCTCGACAACTTTGTTTCGCCATATGACGCGACCGTGATCGAACACTTCAAGCAGGCGGGCGCGGTGACCCTGGGCAAGACCAACATGGATGAGTTCGCGATGGGCTCATCGAATGAAACCAGTTATTACGGTCCGGTACATAACCCCTGGGCAACCGATGCCGTGCCGGGTGGTTCCTCCGGTGGTTCGGCCGCGGCCGTGGCCGCCGGCCTGGCGCCGGCCTCGACCGGTACGGATACGGGTGGTTCGATCCGCCAGCCGGCCGCACTGTGCGGGATCACCGGCCTGAAACCGACCTACGGTCGCGTCTCCCGTTACGGCATGATCGCGTTTGCCTCGAGCCTCGACCAGGCCGGGCCGATGGCACGCACTGCTGAAGACGCAGCACTCATGCTCAATGTCATGGCCGGTTTCGATCAGCGCGACTCGACCAGCGTCGATCGCGAGGTGCCGGATTACACCGCGACGCTGAATGATTCACTCGACGGCCTGAAAATCGGCCTGCCGAAGGAGTATTTCGGCGAGGGTCTCGACAGCCGCATGGCCGCGGTGATCGACACCGCGATCAAGCAATACGAGGCCCTCGGCGCGAGCGTACAGGAAGTCAGCCTGCCGAACGCATCACTGTCCGTGCCGACCTACTACGTGGTGGCGCCGGCCGAGTGCTCCTCGAACCTGTCGCGGTTCGATGGTGTGCGCTTCGGCTATCGCTGCGAGAATCCACAGGACCTGGAAGACCTGTACAAGCGCTCGCGCGGTGAAGGTTTCGGTGCCGAGGTCAAGCGCCGCATCATGATCGGTACCTACGCGTTGTCGGCAGGTTACTACGATGCCTATTACCTGAAGGCACAGCAGTTGCGCCGCCTGATCAGTGATGATTTCCGCCAGGCGTTTGAAAGCGTCGATGTCCTGATGGGGCCAACCTCGCCGTCGGCGGCGTTCAATCTTGGTGAACGCCGTGATGACCCGGTTACCATGTATCTGTCGGATATCTACACGATTGCGGTCAATCTGGCCGGACTGCCCGGCATGTCGGTGCCGGCAGGTTTTATCGGCGGCCGTCCGGCCGGCCTGCAGATCATCGGTAATTATTTTGACGAGGCACGCCTGCTCAACGTGGCGCACCGTTACCAGCAGGCAACCGACTGGCACACGCAGGTGCCCAGGGGCTTTGAATAAATATCCAACGCAGAGACGCCAGGACGCAGAGGGTTTTGAAATTTGTATTTTCCAGTAGTCATTTTGTAATACTTTGCGATCTTTGCGCCTCAGTGTCTTTGCGTTAAAAGAGGTAATAATGAATATGGAATGGGAAGTTGTCATCGGCCTGGAGATTCATGCCCAGCTGGCCACAAAAAGCAAGATTTTCTCCGGTGCGTCAACCGCTTACGGCGCACAGCCGAATACGCAGGCCTGCGCGGTTGACCTCGGCCTGCCGGGCGTGTTGCCGGTACTCAATGAACAGGCCGTGAACATGGCAGTGCGCTTCGCGCTCGCGACCGGCGCCGAGATCGGTCACCGCTCGGTGTTCGCCCGCAAAAACTACTTCTACCCGGACCTGCCCAAGGGTTACCAGATCAGTCAGTATGAACTGCCGATCGTCGGCAAGGGCACGCTGGAGATCCGTCTCGAGGACGGCACGAGCAAGACCATTGGCATTACCCGTGCGCACCTTGAAGAAGATGCCGGCAAGTCCCTGCACGAGGACTTTCATGGCATGACCGGTATTGACCTGAACCGTGCCGGCACGCCGCTGCTCGAGATTGTCTCTGAACCGGATATGCGCTCGGCGAAAGAAGCCGTCGCCTACATGAAGAAGATGCATTCGCTGGTCACTTACATCGGTATCTGCGACGGCAACATGCAGGAAGGTTCATTCCGTTGCGATGCGAATGTCTCGGTACGGCCGCAGGGCCAGGCGGAATTCGGGACGCGTACCGAACTGAAAAACCTGAATTCGTTCCGCTTTGTCGAGCGAGCCATCAACTACGAGGTCGAGCGCCAGATCGATGTGCTCGAAGGGGGTGGCAAGGTGGTGCAGGAAACCCGCCTGTATGATGCCGACAAGCATGAAACCCGCTCGATGCGCAGCAAGGAAGAGGCCTTCGATTACCGCTATTTCCCGGACCCGGACCTGTTGCCGGTCGTGATCGAGGATGATCGCGTTGAACAGGTGCGGGCCACCTTGCCGGAATTGCCCGATGCCAAGCATGCGCGCTTTGTCGAACAGTACGGGCTGTCTGATTATGATGCGGATGGCTTGACCGCGACGCGCGCGATAGCCGATTACTATGAACAGGCCGTTGCTGCCGCCGACAACGAGACGAAACTGTGCGCCAACTGGGTTATGGGCGAACTGAGCGCCGCCCTGAACCGCGATGATCGCGAGATCAGCGACAGCCCGGTCAGCGCCGAGATGCTGGCCGGCATGATCAGGCGTATCAGGGACAATACCATTTCCGGCAAGATCGCCAAGCAGGTGTTCGAGGCGATGTGGAACGGAGAGGGTGACGCGGATAGCGTGATCGAGGCGAAAGGCCTGAAACAGATGACCGATACGGGCGCGATAGAAAAGATCGTCGATGAAGTCATTGCCAATAACCCGAAACAGGTCGAGCAGTACAAAGGCGGCAAGGACAAGTTACTCGGTTTCTTTGTTGGCCAGGTCATGAAACAGACGCAGGGCAAGGCCAACCCGGGGCAGGTTAACCAGCTCATCAAGCAAAAACTCGATAGTTAGGGATGGCCGGTTACTGCAGGTTGCTTGCACCGCGCCTGTCCGGCACAGTGATACTTTCCAGCGTCATGGTACGGTTACGGCCACCATGTTTGGCCTGGTACATGGCATTGTCCGCAAACTTCAACAAGGTATTCATTGCCGCTTCGGTATCGAAACCTTCCGGATCGATATAGGCAATCCCACAACTTACGGTAATACTGATCGTCTTGTCATCAAAGTGTATCGGGTGGGATTCGATACTGGTTCTGATTTTTTCTGCATGCTGTTGCAGGCCCTTGCCGGTTTCACCGATGGTCAGTATCAAAAATTCCTCGCCACCGATACGGAACAGGAAGTCATTGCGGCGTGAATTGTTATTCAGGATGCTGGCGAATTCACACAGGCATTGATCACCGACCAGGTGGCCATAGCGGTCGTTAATCTTCTTGAAATGATCGATATCGATCAACACGGCGCTGATGTGTTGATTGTTACGTTGTGCCTCAGCGAGCAGTTTCGGAAATATTTCAAGCAGGTGCCGGCGATTATACAATTCGGTCAGCGTGTCGGTAATGGCAAGTGATTGCAGTTGTTGCTGCGTGGCTTCAATCACGGCCTGTTTGTCGCGCAGGCTCTGCACCATGTCACTGAACTTGTTGGATAACAGGTCTATTTCGTTCCTCTCTGCCTGACGAGGTACCTCAGGCAGGCCGCCGAGGGCGACTTCGTCGGTCATCTCGGCGAGCTCGCGCAAGGGTTGCTGGAAGTTACGTAGCAGGAAGGTCCACAGCGAGATAATTCCGAAAGCCCCCATCAGAATAAACATCAGGGTGAGCTTGTTGAACTGGGCAATATTTTCGAACAGGCTGGTCTCGGAGGTGGCGAACCACAGTTCAAGCCCCGGGGTGTTGACGCTGCCGGGCAGATTGATGCGCTGCAGCATGTAGTCTTCCTTGTCGAGGTGCATGCGCCTTGTATAGCGGTCAAAGCTTTTGCCGATAAAGGCGGGGTTGGTGGCTTCTATAACCATGCCATTTTTTATAATAAAAATGTAACCGTTGCTTTGTTGTTCGAGCTCGTCGAGCAAGCTGCGGTCATAATCAATATCGAGCACAACCTGCCCCAGCAGTGTTTCGCGATAAAAGATCGGGGCGGAGGCGACCAGTCTCAACATGTTGTTTGTGAATTCGTAGCTGCTGGAGTCTTTTGTATTGCCAGGCAAGGGTATTGCAAGGGGGTGTTCGGCTTTTGTGCCGGCTACTATTTTGCCATCCATGCTGACAATGTTTGCGTGGTTGACGGGTAGCCAGTTGAACTGGCGGTGGAAAAGCTTGTCCAGTGGCTCCGTGTCTGCCGCGACCGATGTGATAATGTACATATATTCCTGCAATTGCAGGTCTGAACGCACGATAGCGGCGTAACGCTTCAACTCGTTATGTTGTGCCAGAATATTTGCATCAAGCAGTTGTGCGGTACGCCGGGTATTGTCCTCTGCCTCATCGAGCATGATACTGCGCGCGTAAAATGAGGAGGCATACAACACTGTTGCGAGAAACGCAGACAGTACCACGACGAAAAATATCAGCCGGGAACGGTATGTCTTCAGGCTAATCATCGGTTACGGGATCTGGTTGGCGGGTAGCTCGCGGGTAGGTACGATCGACAGTCTGTCGGCGAGATCACCTTCATGCAGATATTGCTGGGTCAGGGTGAGTATTTTAACGACATCATCTGAGGCCATATCCGATGCCACCGCAGACAATACGCGGTAGAAGGGGTAACGCCCGGTGCGCAGATTCTCGCTGCTGGGCGCATAACCATCAATCTTTAGCGCCTTGACCCTGTCTTTGTCATTAAATTTCCAGACTGCACCGGTATGGCCGATAGCAGTTTTGAAGTCATTCAGGCGGGTCACCATGTCCGCGGCGCTTTGCACATTCAGACGCTGGCTGGTGAATTCGCCCGGCGTCCTGAGAATGGTCTTCCAGTGGCCAGGCCGTTTTTTGCAATGCAGGCGGTTAACCACGACAATCGCCTCATCCTTGCCGCCCACACTTTTCCAGTTACTGATCTCGCCGCGGAAAATTCGTCTTACCTGGTCACTGCTGAGTTCATTGAGCGGGTTGTCGTCGTTGACGAGGATCAGGATAGGTTCAAGTGCCAGGGGAAATACCTGCAGTTTGTTTTTCCTGATTTCCTGCTCGGTGAGCGGGCAGCAGACAAAGCCGAAGGTCTCCATACCGTTGCCATGCTGCATGGCGGACTTGATCCCGGCATTGCATCCGGCACCGAGCATGGCCTCGCGCCCGAACAAGGTGATCTCGCGGCCGGTAGCCTTTTCCAGGCGGGGTTTCAGTTCGTCAAACACGACCCACGAAAAGTGTGCACCCGCCCCGGTAATTACCGGTGGTTTGTCCGCGGCATGGAGGCCAGTTACACCAACTAAAAGCACTAAAGCCAGCAGCGCGTGGCATGTACGTAGCATGATTTCTATACCCCCTGATTGGTTTTGTTCGGCTGGCGGTACTTCCGTGGCTTGACCGGGTACTACACTGCAGTTCCAATCCGGGGACTTATAGTTAAGTATTATTGCCCGAACGCCGTGCCGGTGTATTAACAGTATTAAAGAGTGTAGACGAAAATTGCCAGATGTGGAGCCGACTGCAAAAAAAAACTGCTTTATATCAGGTAGTTCCGCATACAGGGCAGTCCGGATCGCGGCGAAATCTCATGCTGCGCCACTCCATGTGCAGGGCATCGAACATGAGCAGCCGGCCGCACAGGCTGTCACCGATCCCGGCCAGCAACTTGATGGCCTCGACGGCCTGCAGGCTGCCGATATTGCCGACCACCGGGGCAAGCACACCATTCTCGCTGCACAGCAGCTCTTCATCTTCACTGCTTTCAGTGTACAGGCAGCGGTAACAGGGGCTGTCCGGCAGGCCCGGCCGGAACACTGTGAGCTGGCCTTCAAAGCGGATTGCCGCGCCTGACACAAGCGCGGTACGGGTTGCGACACAGGCCGTGTTCACTGCAAACCGTGTCGCGAAATTGTCCGAGCAGTCGAGCACGACATCGGCCCGCCCGATCTGCTCGTTTAAGGCCGCGCCTTCAAGGCGTACGGCAAGCGGGATGACCGTGATCAACGGGTTGAGTGCAAGCAGCGTATCGCGGGCCGAGTCGACCTTGGCCTGGCCGACGTCAGCAGAGGTGTGCAGGATTTGCCGTTGCAGGTTGGATAATTCGACCACATCATCATCGACAATGACGATTTCGCCGACCCCGGCCGCGGCCAGGTACATGGCCGCCGGTGAACCGAGGCCACCGGCGCCGATGATCAGTGCACGGCTCTCGGCCAGGCGTTGTTGTCCCTCGATGCCGAGTTGCGGCAGCATGATCTGGCGGCTGTAGCGTAGCAGTTCGTCATCGTTCATAGCCGGAGCATACCACGGTCTCAGGTTGACAGGTGCCGGTGGGCCGGGCACATTGGCGCACGTTTTGGCATAAAACAGGCAAGGGTTATACATGGAATCGATCAAGGCATGGCCACGCGCCGTCAGTGATAACCGCTTTATCAGGAAGCTGTTGTACCACCGTGATTTGCGCAAGCTGTTTGCCGCGCTGGGCCCGCGTTTCGTGATCCGCGACATCGATGGCGTGCAACTGTATTGCGATCTGGAGGAAGGCAAGGGCCCGGGACGGACCATTATCAAGTATGGCGAGCATGATCCCTTCCTCATGCAGTTGATGAAGGACTTCATCCGCCGGGACAAGGCCGTGATCGATGTCGGTGCCAACATTGGCAGCTATTCACTGGTGGCATCACGATATACGGCCGCGCCGGTATATGCCTTCGAACCCGAGCCGTTCAATTACAACGTGCTGCTCAACAACATTGCGTTGAACAACGCGGACAATGTGCATGCCTACCAGAAGGCTGCGAGTAACGAGCCGGGTACCTTGCAGCTATACCTGAACCCGTTCAACCAGGGTGATCATCGCTGTTACCGTTCCGGTGAAGGCAGGGATTGTGTTGATATCGAAGCAGTGCGTATTGATGATGAACTGGCTGGCGAGGACATCAGCCGGATCGGGTTTATCAAGATCGATGTGCAGGGTTTTGAACTCATGACCGTTCAGGGCATGCGGCATATTCTCGCGACGGTGCCGGGCCTCAGGGTGATCACCGAGTTCGAGGCGGACAGTATGCGCGAGGCCGGATACGAGCCGGGTGCGTATCTCGCGTTCTTCGCTGAGCTGGGCTACCGGATGCAGTTTGCCGACGAAGTGAGGCGTGAACTGCATGATATCTCGCGCGAACAACTCATGGAGCTGAGCACGCGCATGAGCACGATCAACCTGTTGTTCTCGAAATCCTGATCAGCGTGCCAGCTGGCCCCACGTAACG
Source organism: Granulosicoccaceae bacterium (assembly GCA_050117725.1). Lineage (GTDB taxonomy): Bacteria > Pseudomonadota > Gammaproteobacteria > AKS1 > AKS1 > JASFJH01. Next base: position 19,721 of record JASFME010000004.1, read on the forward strand.
CGCTCGCGGCCTTCGAGGTCGGTGAGCGTGGTTACCTGCGTAAAGCCGGCCTGTTGCATGAGTTCACGTACGGCGTTGCCCTGTTCCAGGCCGTGTTCGAGCATGAGCCTGCCACCGGCCTGCAGGTGACGTGGCGCACCGCTGATGATGCTGCGGATCGCATCGAGGCCGTCGGGGCCGGAGACGAGTGCGAGTCCGGGTTCAAAGCGCACGTCACCGCGCGCCAGGTGCGGATCGTTTTCGGCGATATAGGGCGGGTTGCTGACGATCAGTTCGAAGCGGTCGTTGTCGGTAAAGGCACTGTACCAGCGGCTGTGTAGCAAGGTGACGTTGTGCAGGCCGAGCCGATCGCGGTTGGCGGTGGCAATCTCGAGGGCCGCGACAGACAGGTCGCAGGCCGTGACCTCGCAGCGGGGGCGCTCACTGGCGATGGCCAGCGCAATCGCGCCACTACCCGTGCCGAGATCGGCAATGCGCCAGGTGGCCCCGGCCGGAATGATGGCCAGCGCCGCTTCGACCAGTGTTTCCGTGTCGGGCCGCGGGATCAGCGTATCGGCGCTGATCTGTAAATCCAGTGACCAGAATTCACGTTGCCCGGTCAGATGCGCGACCGGTTCACCGGCCAGTCGCCGCGCGAGCAAGGCATTGAAGGTTTGCAGGGCCTGTTTGTCGGGTTGATTCTCCGGCCAGGTCATGAGGTAACTGCGGGGCTTGCCGAGCGCATGCGCGAGCAGGCATTCGGCATCGAGCCGCGGTGAGTCCGACACCGCATCGAGTTCGGTACTGGCGGCATTGAGCAGCGCCCTGATGCGCGTGTCGGCTTCAGTCATCACCGATGGCGGCCAGCAGGTCGGCCTGGTATTCGAGCACAAGCTGATCGATGAGCTGGTCGAGATCGCCGGCCAGCACTTCCTCGAGCTTGTACAGGGTCAGGTTGATGCGGTGATCGGTGATCCGCCCCTGTGGGTAGTTATAGGTACGGATGCGTTCCGAGCGATCGCCGCTGCCGATCAGGTTGCGGCGCTGCTCGGCCTGTTGCGTGATCTGCTTGTCGCGCTCGGCCGTGAGCAGGCGTGCCTGCAACAGTGACATGGCGCGGGCACGGTTCTTGTGTTGCGAACGTTCGTCCTGGCATTCGATTACGGTGCCGGTCGGCAAATGGGTGATGCGAATTGCCGAATCGGTCTTGTTGACGTGCTGGCCACCGGCACCCGAGGCGCGGTACGTGTCGACTTTCAAATCGGCCGGGTTGATCTCGATCGCTTCAACATCAGCGGCCTCGGGCATGATCGCGACAGTGCAGGCCGAGGTATGAATACGCCCCTGTGATTCGGTTTCCGGCACACGCTGCACGCGATGACCACCGGATTCGAACTTGAGCCGCGAGTAGGCGCCTTTGCCGACCACGCGCGCGATGATTTCCTTGTAGCCGCCGTGTTCACCTTCATGTTCGCTGATCACCTCAACCTGCCAGCGTCTCTGTTCGGCATAACGTGAATACATGCGGAACAGGTCGCCGGCGAAGATCGCGGCCTCATCACCACCGGTGCCGGCACGGATTTCGAGGAAAATGTTGCTGTCATCATGCGGGTCACTGGGCAACATGAGTCGCTGTAATTGCTGCTCGAGTTCCTCGCTGCGTGCGATCGCCTTTTGCAATTCCTCTTCGGCCAGGGCATGCAGCTCACTGTCCTCTTCATCAAGCATGCTGCGCGCGGTATCGATGTCATCCTGGTTTTCACGGTATTCGTGGTAACAGGCCACCACCGGGTTGAGCTCGGCGTATTCTTTCGACAGCTCGCGGAAACGGTTTGTATCGTTCATGGTTTCCGGATCGGCGAGCAGGGCGTTGATCTCCTCAAGCCGTTCGGCAAGATTTTGCAGTTTGTTGGTAATGGATTGTTTCACGTACAGGCTTCCGGTTGAGTTGCGGCAGGCACAGAACGGCGACCACTGAACATGGATCACCAGGAGCGAGCGCAGCTAATCTTCGTCGAGGTCGAGTGAGTAGAGTTCGTGTACGGCGTCGAGCAAGGCGCGGCGGCCTTCATAACCGGCGCGGTGGATTTGCACGGTCGGTGCATGAATCAGTTTGTTGGTGAGCAGGCGGGCTGTTTCCTGCAAAACCTGTTCGGGCTGCTCGCCATTGGCAAGACGCTGCAGGGCCTTTTGCACGACTGCATCACGCGTGTGCTCGGCATGTGAACGGAAGGCACGGATGGTGCCCACGGCTTCGAGTGAACGCAGCCAGCCCATGAAGTGGCTGACCTGGGTGTCGATGATCTCTTCGGCCTGCCTGGCGGCTTGCTGGCGTGATTTCAGGTTTTCGTCGATGATCTCTTTCAGGTCATCCACCGTGTACAGGTAGACATCATCGAGTTGGTCGACTTCCGGTTCAATGTCGCGCGGTACGGCGATATCAACCATAAACATCGGCCGGTGTTTGCGCTCTTTCAGGGCGCGTTCCACCATGCCCTTGCCGAGGATCGGCAACTGGCTGCCGGTCGAGGAAATAATGATATCGGCCTCGGCAAGGTGGTGTGGCATTTCGGCGAGCGAGATCGCATAGGCATCAAACTGTCCGGCCAGCGCATGCGCGCGTTCCAGGGTACGGTTGGCAATGATCAGGCGACCGATACCGGACTCCGTCAGGTGTCGCGCCGCCAGTTCGATGGTTTCGCCGGCGCCGATCAGCAGCGTGGTCTTGTCATCAAGCTTGCCAAAAATCTGTTTTGCCAGTGTGACCGCGGCAAATGCGACCGACACGGCACTGTGGCCTATCGCGGTGTCGGTACGAATCTGTTTGGCCACCGAGAACGTGTGCTGGAACAGCCGGGCCATGAGTTTGCCGATGGTGCCGGCTTCGTTGGCCTTTTGATAGGCATCCTTCATCTGGCCGAGGATCTGGGGCTCGCCGAGGATCATCGAATCAAGTCCCGCGGCCACGCGCAACATATGGCGCACCGCCATCTGGTCCGGGTGTTCGTAGATATAAGGTGTGAGTGAATCGGCGGGCAGATTGTGGAAATCACCGAGCCATTCACGCACGATGTCAGTGTTGGCGCTGTCCAGCCCGCAATACAGCTCCATTCGGTTGCAGGTCGACAGGATCACGGCCTCGCTGACCGGTGTGTTGCCGGTCAGGTCGCGCAGTGCCTCGGCGGTTTTTTCAGGCGCAAAGGCGACGCGCTCGCGGATATCCACGGGCGCGGTAGAATGATTGATGCCAAATGCCAGTAATGACATAGTCCTGCCGTTTCTCATGATTGTGTCAGGCGGTAGTTGCCGTCAGGCACGCCGGTTTCGCACGTGTGCAAACTTAACATTATACTAGAAATAATTCGGATAAGATTCGAATATGAACCCTGGCCACGTCCCAGGGTCGGAAATTTACAGGGATAGACGAAATAATGCACACTGGGGCACCTATGACACCACGAATTTCTCGTTCGCGCCGCTGGCAAGCGCTCGCCCTCGGGCTGCTGGCCGTGCTCAACCTGTCAGGTTGTGGCAGCCTGGAGCCGAAGGCCGCGGCCGAGCCGGCGGAGGCCGTGGCACACAAGCCAACCCGCCCCGATCTGCCGGCGGTGCCGCTCACCCCGGAGCGTCTGTACAAGCTGGTTGCCGCCGAAATGGCCGGCCAGCGTGGTGCCCTGCCGCTGGCCGTACGTTATTACGTCGAGTCAGCGCTGGAGACGCGCGACCCGCGCATCGTCGAGCGGGCCACCCGCATCGCCATGTATGCCGGCGATAATGTCAGTGCCCTGAAAACGGCCCGGCTGTGGGTCAAACTCGAGCCGGAGCAGGTCAAGGCGCAATATGCGCTGGCGCGGCTGTATGTCGACACTGGCGATATCCCGTCCGCGGTACGCGTCCTCGACGGAATCGTACGCAAGGCCGATGCCACTGATCAGGTCTTCAGTGATCTGGTCAAACTGTTTGCCCGCGATGCGGAGCGCAACAATGTCCATGCCGCGATGCAACAGCTGGCGCAGCGATATGCCGATAATCCGGCGGCGCAATTTGCCCTGAGCCGGGTCGCCGAGCAGGCTGGCAAGCTGGATGAGGCCCTGTCTGCGGCGGAAAGTGCAATACGCCTGCGCCCAAAGTGGGTCGGCGCACAGCAACATTATGCGCGCCTGTTACACCTGCGGGGCAGGACTGATGAGGCCATCGCCTGGTTGCGTACCGTCCTGCAGGAGCAGGACGACAAGGTCCTGCACCTGACCTATGCGCGCATGCTGGTGGAGGCGCGCCGCTTCGAGCAGGCCCGCAAGCAGTTTGAGATCGTGCTCAGCCGCAGCCCCGGGGATACCGACATCCTGTTCGCGCTGGGCGTGCTGTCGCTGCAGGCCAATGACCTGGATGCCGCCGAGAAGTACCTGAGCCGGCTGGCCGAGGCCGGCGATCACCGTATCGAGGCAGCGTATTACCTTGGCCAGATTGCCGAGAACCGCAAGGATTACCCGCAGGCGATTCGCTGGTACGCGCAGGTGGAGCAGGGCGAGTATGCCTTCGAGGCCCGGCTGCGTGTGGCCGGTCTGTATGCCCGGCAGGGCAACCTCGAGGCGGCCCTGGCTCATCTTGACGGCACCACGACGCGCGGTGAGGAAGAGCACATCCGTGTGTTCCTGGCCCGCGGTGATGCAATGCGTGAGGTCGGCGAGTATGCCGCGGCGGTCGAGATGTACAGCGAGGCATTGCAGGAATATCCGGACAATCCCGACCTGTTGTATGCGCGGGCGCTCATGGCTGAACGTATCGACCGGCTGGATATCCTGATCGCGGATCTCAAGGCGATACTTGCCAAACAGCCACAACATCCGCATGCCCTGAACGCGCTTGGCTACACGCTTGCGGATCGCACCGATCGGCTCGATGAGGCGCTCGGCTATATCGAGCAGGCGATCAAACTGTTGCCCGACGATCCGGCCATTCTCGACAGCATGGGCTGGGTGCAATACCGGCTGGGCAATCATGCCGAGGCCGTGCGCTACCTGACCCGCGCCTATGATCTGAACAATGACGCCGAGATCGCCGCCCACCTCGGTGAGGTCCTGTGGGTCATGGGCAAACAGCGCCGTGCCCGCAAGGTCTGGAAACAGGGCCTCGAGGAGTCGCCGGACGATCACATTCTGAAAGAGGTCATGAAACGCTTCCTGCCATGAGCCGTATCTACCGCGCCAGCCTGCTGGCCCTGCTGATGGCAATCATCCTGCCGGCCTGCACTGTCCTGCCCGAACAACCTGTCCCTGCAGACCGTGAGGCCGCGCGCCTGGCGCATCGCCAGGCCCTGCTGACGCTCGAGACCTGGATGCTGAATGGCCGTATCAGTATCCGGCATGGCGAAGAGGCCTGGCACGCCGGGCTGTACTGGCACCAGATCGGCGATATCTACCAGATCCGTATTATTGCGCCACTCGGCCAGGGCGGGGCGCAGCTTGATGGCAGTTCTCACAGCGTCGTGCTGCAGACCGGTGACGGCGTATATCGTGCCGACAGCGCCGAGCGTTTGCTCGCCGAGCAATTCGGCTGGCAGTTACCTGTGGAGGGGTTACGATACTGGGCCATTGGCCGTGTCGCACCGGGACCGGTGGACAGCATCAGCCACGACGAATTTGGCCGCTTGCGCGAGCTGCAACAGTCTGGCTGGACGATCAGTTACCTGCGCTACCAGCCGGATAACAGCAACCTCATGTTGCCGGGCAAGGTCTTTTTGCGCCGCAATGGGCTGGAGGTGCGCTTCGTGGTCGATAGCTGGCAGACGACGCGCATGCAGGTTGCCAGGCCATGAGCCGGGTCTCCCGTGGCTGGCCGGCACCGGCCAAGCTCAACCTGTTCCTGCATATTACCGGCCGGCGCGCCGACGGCTATCATGAACTGCAGACCGTGTTTCAGTTGCTGGACAGCGGTGACAGTATCGATTTTACGCTGCGTGACGATGGCCGGGTCTGCCGCACCTCGGGGTTGCCGGGTGTGGCAGAGGCCGATGACCTCGTGGTGCGCGCGGCCCGCGCCCTGCAACAGGCCGCCGGCTGCCGGATGGGCGCCGATATCCATGTGCATAAACACCTGCCGGCCGGCGGCGGGCTGGGCGGCGGCAGTTCGAATGCCGCGACCGTGCTGGTGGCGCTGAACCACTTGTGGGGCACGGGACTCGACAGCGCGGCGCTGTGCCGGATTGGCCTGGCGCTGGGTGCCGATGTCCCCGTGTTTGTGCTCGGGCACACGGCCTGGGCCGAGGGTATAGGTGAAAAACTCGAGCCGCTTGAGTTGCCCGAGCGCTGGTTTGTCGTGCTGTGCCCGGCGGTACATGTCTCCACGACCGAAGTTTTTAGTGATCCGCAATTGACACGCGACTGCGCGCCGAAGACAATACGCAACCTTCTGTCCGGACAGGGAAAAAATGTCTGCGAGGCGGTGGTGCGGAAACGCTACCCGGAAGTTGCCGAGACGCTCGACTGGCTGGCCGGGCAGGCTGACGCGCGGCTGACCGGCACCGGGGCCTGTGTGTTCGCCGCCTTCGACGACGAGGCGCAGGCGCAACAGGTCTTTGCCATCCGGCCACAGGGTTTGCAGGGTTTTGTCGCACGAGGTTGTAACCAATCACCGTTGCTGGCGAGACTCGAGAAGGAAAGTGATGATTGATGAATGATGATCGATAAATTGAAATCACGTTTATCCATCCCCACTTGTAAATCATCAATTTGGATATTGGGGCGTCGCCAAGCGGTTGCCCTGAACCTTCGGGACGAAGGTTAGGGTTACTCGCAATGAACCCCGAAGGGGTTCTGTGAGCGGCGCTCGGGGCTTAACGAAGGCCCCCGGAGCGGAGTGTTTTAAGTTTTTTGGGGCGTCGCCAAGCGGTAAGGCACTGGGTTTTGATCTCAGCATGCGCAGGTTCGAATCCTGCCGCCCCAGCCACTAATTTTATGTGCTGGAATACAACCGGCAGGATGAGAACCTCAAGGTTCG
>JASFME010000005.1:0-26446 GCA_050117725.1 Granulosicoccaceae bacterium
ACCCTGTGCGACGCACAGGCCGATTCCACTGGAACAACCGGTAATGAGTACAGCCTTGTCTTGCATGTGCGCAGTATAAACGTGATTCAGGCCAACAGCACGGCAACGATACCGGTAATGAAGATGCCGTCAAAGGTACCGGCACCGCCAATCGCGGCCACCGGCGTGCCAATCTTGCCGATATCGTGCAACTTCAGCAGGTCCGCACCGATCACAACACCGAGTGTGCCACTGATATAGGCAAGCGGTGCGCTCAGCTCCGGGTTGAGGAGAAGTGCGACCAGGGCCGCGGTAATTGGTGCGACGAAAATCGGCATGCCAATGCCGAGTCCCGGGATCGGGCGGCTCAACAGGTAAGACATGGTGGCGACCACCGTGACACCGGCAATCACGTCGAACACGGCAAGCGGGTTTATTGTCAACAGGTACAGTGAGAACGTCACTGGTACAAGACAGCCACCGACGTTTACGGCAATCAGCGTCTTGCCCTGAAAGTCTGCCGTCCGGCGGTGCAACAGGCCGCGGAACAGGGGATGGACCGGGATCTCAACCGGCCTGTCGGTCTTTATCGTAAACAGCGGCAGGTTGATGACGCTGCCAAACAAGGAAATCATCAGGAGTAAATAGGCGCGACCCGGGGACAGTCCGAGTTTGTCGAAGGCGATGCGCAGGATACCGAGGTGGATCAAGGTAATAAACACGGCGAGCAGGCCGATAAAAATCAGCATATGTGGTGGTGAGATACGTGGCATAGGTGTTCAGCCTTCCTGTGCCTGATTGAGACGTTGCTGTTGCTGTAATGCCCACATCCCACTGTAAATCCCGCCGGCCCGCAGCAGGCTGTGATGGTCGCCGCGCTCGACGATTCGTCCCCCGTCCATGACCAGAATGACGTCGGCATCGATGATTGTCGACAGCCGGTGTGCGATCACCAGTGTGGTGTGTTCACGCGCCACTTCGCGCAGGGCATCAAGAATGGTCTGCTCAGACTCCGAGTCGAGGCTCGAGGTGGCTTCATCGAACACGAGGATACGCGGGTTTTTCAGGATGGCGCGGGCGATCGCGACACGCTGTTTTTCGCCACCGGAGAGTTTCAGGCCACGTTCACCCACCACGGTGTCATAGCCTTGTGGCAGGCTGCGGATGAAATGATCGATGTGCGCCAGCGCGGCGGCCCGTTCGATTTGTTCGCGGCTGGCATCCGGTCGTGCATAGGCGATGTTGTAGTAGATCGTATCGTTAAACAGCACGGTGTCCTGCGGCACAATGCCGATGGCACTGCGCAGGCTGTGCTGCGTCACTTGCCGGATATCCTGGCCGTTGATCAGGATGCGGCCCTGGCTGACATCGTAGAAGCGGAACAGCAGGCGCGCCAGGGTCGACTTGCCGGCACCACTGTGGCCGACCACGGCGAGTTTCTGCCCCGGCGCGATGGTGAAATCGATATCCTGCAGGATTGTGCGCTCGGGCGCGTAGGCAAAGCCGACATGCTCGAAGCGCACTTCGCCATCGCCCACCTCGAGTGGCACGGCGTCATCGGCATCCTGGATCTCGATGCGTTCCTCCATGATGCGGAACATCAGGTCCATGTCGGACAGGGCATGCTTGAACTGGCTGTAGACGATGCCGAGAAAGTTGAGGGGGATGAATAATTGCAGCAAAAGGGCGTTGACGAGCACGAGATCGCCAAGCGTCATCGTGCCATCGACCACGCCCTGGCTGGCAAGGACCATCATAAGGGTGACGGCAATCGCGATGATCATCGCCTGGCCGATATTCAGTGTGGACAGCGATGTCTGGCTCTTGACCGCGGCGTCTTCCCACTCGCCGAGCGCCTTGCCGTAGCGCTGCATCTCGAATTGTTCGTTGCCGAAATACTTGACGGTTTCGTAATTGAGCAGGCTGTCGACGGCATAGGTATTGGCCTCGGAGTCCTTCGTGTTCATCCGTACGCGAAACTGCATGCGCCACTCGGTAATGACAAAGGTGAAGCCGATATAGGTGATCACCGCGAGTACGGTGACCACGGTAAACCAGATGCTGTATTGCGTGAGCAGGATACCGGCAATCAGGGTAATCTCGACCAGGGTCGGCAGTATACTGAAGGCCAGGTAGTTGAGCAGCGAGCTGACACCGCGCGTGCCCCGGTCAAGGTCGCGTGAGATGGCCCCGGTCTTGCGATCCAGGTGAAAGCGCAGTGATAGCGTATGCAGTCGCTCGAGGATGCGTTGCGAGACCTTGCGCATCGCGCCGTGCCGGACCCGGGCAAACACCGAGTCGCGCAGCTCATTGAACAGCGAGCTGGCCAGCCGCAGCAGACCATAGGCGAGTAACAGTGCCAGGGGCAGGACCAGTTCACCGGCCGGGGCCTGTTCAAAGCTGTCGACGATGCCTTTCAGGGCCAGTGGAACACCGACATTGGCGACTTTGGCCAGCACCAGTGCCGCCAGGGCCAGCCCGACCCGGCCGCGGTAGTCCCAGAGAAACGGCAGCAGGCTACGGATGGTTTTCCAGTCATTGCGGTCGGCAGTTGGCAGACGTGTGGCGCCGGCGGTGTGAAAGCCCATGGGCGGCAATACCTTATATGTGTTGTGCGAAGACAAGCAGTCACTCATTGTCACAAAATCCTGTGTCGGGTGAAACCACTTGCTGACAAGGTTCGGCATTGGTGGCGTGGATTGGGTATACTTTCACCTGGAATGCCGGTTTGGCCGGGGAAGACTGGACGCGCCGCAAGATTGAAAAACTGCCCCTTTCGCCCCATATCAGGACCAGTTTCAGGATATTGATGTTTTTTTTTCGAGGTAGAAGAGTCATGCCGATTTACGAATATCAGTGCACGGCCTGTGGCCACACCATGGATGTATTGCAGAAAATGAGCGATGCGCCGCTCAGCGATTGCCCGGAATGCGGCAAGCCTGCCTTGCAGAAGAAGATCTCCGCGGCCGGTTTTCGCCTCAGCGGCAGTGGCTGGTACGAGACCGATTTCAAATCCGGTAGCAAGAAGAATGTCGCCGAAAAGTCTTCGGACAGCGGCAGTTCGGCCAAGCCGGCTTGCTGCAACGGCGGCAGTTGCCCCACCAGTACCTGACAGCAGTATGTCAGGGCCACAGCTATGGGCATGATGCGCCGTTACCTGATCGCCGGATTGCTCGTCTGGCTGCCGCTGGGTGTCACAGTGCTTGTGTTCAGGCTGCTGGTCGGGCTGGTTGAGCAAGTGCTTGACTGGCTGCCACCGGAATACCGTCTCGAGGTTCTGCTCGGCATGGATATTCCCTACCTTGATATAATCCTGGCCCTGCTCGCCATGTTTCTCGTGATCTGGGCTACCGGCGTACTCGCCGCCAACCTGTTTGGCCGCAAGCTGGTCGAGGGCTGGGAGTCGCTGCTCGGCCGCATACCGCTGGTACGGACGATTTATCACAGTGTGAAACAGGTCGCCGAGACCGTGTTTTCCACGACGGGCAAGTCGTTCCGCAAGGTGTTACTCATCGAGTACCCGCGTAACGGCCTGTATACACTGGCATTTCAGACCGGATCGAGCGTCGGCGAGGTACAGGACAAGACCGGCGACGAGGTCGTGACGGTGTTTGTACCGACCACGCCGAACCCGACCTCGGGCTTCATCCTCATGGTGCCGGTGAAGGATGTGATTGAACTCGAGATGAACGTCGAAGAGGCCCTGAAAATGGTCATCTCGCTGGGCATGGTCGAGCCGCGGATGTCGCAGAAAAAGCCCGCGTCCACGCCGGTTGATGTTGCATAACCGCTTGTCAGCCCTTAATATTCCGCCCCTTCTGTACCCCTTTAAATAAAGCGAATTCCAATGCGAAGCCATTATTGCGGTCACGTAAACGAAAGTCTGATTGATACCGAGGTTGAACTGTGCGGCTGGGTCCACCGGCGCCGTGACCACGGTGGTGTGATTTTTATTGATCTGCGCGACCGTGAGGGTCTGGTGCAGGTGGTCATTGACCCGGACACCGAGGAGGCATTTGCCCATGCCGAACGTTGCCGCAGTGAATATGTCCTGAAGATCCGCGGCCGGGTGCGTCACCGCCCTGAGGGCACAGTCAACGAGGAACTCGCCAGTGGCAAGGTCGAAGTGCTGGGCAAGGAACTCACGATCCTGAACGCGGCCAAGACCCCGCCGTTCCCGCTCGACGAGGAAGACACCGAGGTCAAGGAAGAAAACCGCCTGCGTTACCGTTATATCGATCTGCGTCGCCCGGTCATGCTGCGCAACCTGCGCCTGCGCTCCGAGGTCACGCGTGTACTGCGTGAATACCTCGATCAGCACGGCTTTATGGACATCGAGACGCCTATCCTGACCCGTGCCACCCCGGAAGGCGCGCGCGACTACCTTGTGCCGAGCCGCACGCATCACGGCGAATTTTTCGCCCTGCCGCAGTCACCGCAGATCTTCAAGCAGTTGCTCATGGTGTCGGGCATGGACCGCTATTACCAGATCGTGCGCTGTTTCCGTGACGAGGACCTGCGTGCCGATCGTCAGCCCGAATTTACCCAGCTCGATATCGAGACCTCGTTCATGGATGAGGAATCAATCATGCAGACCAACGAGCAGATGATGCGTGAACTGTTCGACAAGGTACTCGGCGTGGCATTGCCCAACCCGTTCCCGCGCATGACCTATGCCGAGGCCATGCAGCGCTTCGGTTCGGACAAGCCGGACCTGCGCGTTTCGCTCGAATTCGTCGACATCGATGACCTGCTCAAGGATGTCGAATTCAAGGTCTTTTCCGGTCCGGCACAGGACCCTGACAGCCGTGTCATCGCGATGCGCTTGCCACAGGGCAGTGAACTGAGCCGCAAGGAAATCGACGAGTACACAAAGTTCGTTGGCATCTACGGCGCCAGGGGCCTGGCCTATATCAAGGTCAACGATGTCGCGGCCGGGCGTGATGGCCTGCAGTCACCGATCCTAAAATTCCTGCCGGACGAGGCCATCGATGGCATCATGCAGCGCACTGCAGCGGAGAACGGCGACCTTGTGTTCTTCGGCGCCGACAAGGCGAGCATCGTCAACGAATCGATGGGCGCGCTGCGCGTCAAGCTGGGCCATGAGCGTGGCCTGGTCGAGGCGGGCTGGCATCCGCTGTGGGTGGTCGACTTCCCGATGTTCGAACACGATGAAGCCAGCGGTCGTTACGTGGCGCTGCATCATCCGTTTACGGCGCCACGCGTCGATGAACCGCAAGCCCTGCATGCCGACCCGGCCAATACGGTATCGCGCGCCTATGACATGATCCTCAACGGCAGCGAAATCGGTGGTGGTTCAATACGTATCCACGACAGTGCCATGCAGGCCGAGGTCTTCAAGCTGCTCGGCATCTCCGATGCGGAGGCCGAGGACAAGTTTGGCTTCCTGCTCGAGGCGCTCAAGTATGGTTGCCCGCCGCACGGCGGTATCGCCTTCGGTCTGGATCGCCTGGTCATGCTCATGGCCGAGGCCGCCTCGATCCGCGAAGTCATGGCCTTCCCGAAGACCCAGACCGCGAACTGCCTGCTGACCAACGCGCCGTCCGACGTGAGCGAGAACCAGCTCAAGGAACTCAACCTGCGCATCCGCCAAAAACCTGCGCAGGAATAACACCCAACGCTGAGACGCGAAGACGCAAAGGACGCGGAGAGTTTAGCTTTCCTCTGCGTTCTTGGCGCCATTGCGCCTTTGCGTTAGATTTTTGTCGTGGAACGTTCAATCTACAAGAGACCGGAGTCGGTGCTCGTCGTCGTGCATACGCGCGATGGCCAGGTGCTGGTCATGGAGCGCGCCAGTCCGCGCGGCTTCTGGCAATCGGTGACGGGCAGCCTGCGCGAGGGCGAGTCCGCGGAACGGGCCGCCTGGCGGGAGTTACGCGAGGAGACCGGTTTGCAAGCCGGTCAGCTCATCGATTGCCAGCGCACCAACTGCTTCACGATCCTGCCGGAATGGCGTAGCCGCTATGCGCCGGAGGTGCAGGAAAATACCGAGTATGTGTTCCGTTTCCAGGTTGAAGAGGCCGCGCTGCCGCTCTTGAGCCAGTCCGAGCATGTCCGGGCGCAGTGGCTGCCGCGTGACGAGGCGGCCAGCCGGGTCAGTTCCTGGACCAATCGTGACGCGATCCTCGACTTTGTTCCCGAACCTGTTAATGACTCAAGCGGTTGATTGGCGAAGCATTTCCCGGTTTTTAAGCATACCGGCCGATGACCGCCACGGTCTAACAATGGTACACTTGCTTTAATCAGTAACATTAACAGACAAGGGTATACAGGCAGTATGGCTGGACACAGTAAATGGGCCAATATCAAGCACCGCAAGGCGGCCCAGGATGCCAAGCGCGGCAAGATTTTTACCAAGCTGATCCGTGAGATCGTGGTCGCGGCCAAGATGGGCGGCGCCGAACTGGACAGCAATCCGCGCCTGCGTGACGCGGTAGCCAAGGCGCTCGCCGCCAACATGAAAAAGGACACGGTGGAAAACGCCATCAAGCGCGGAGCCGGCGCCGGCGAGGGCGAGAACTATGATGAAGTACGTTACGAAGGTTACGGCACGAACGGTGTTGCCGTTATGGTTGACTGCCTGACCGACAACATTAACCGTACCGTCTCGGAAGTTCGTCATGCATTCAGTAAGTGTGGCGGTAATCTCGGCACGGACGGTTCGGTGGCCTACCTGTTTAGCAAGGCAGGTATACTGAGTTTTCCGGCCGGCAGCGATGAAGATGCGATCATGGAAGCCGCACTCGAGGCCGGTGCCGAAGATGTCGTGACCAATGACGATGGCAGTATCGATGTCATGACCACACCGGAAGATTTTAACAGTGTAAAGCAGGCCATGATCGATGCCGGCTTTGAGCCGGAGGTGGCCGAGGTCACAATGAAGCCGTCGACGACGGTCGATATGGACCTGCAGAGTGCCGAGAAGATCATGCGCCTGGTCGATATGCTTGAAGATCTCGATGACGTGCAGAACGTGTATTCGAACGCTGAATTTTCCGAGGAGGTCATGGCGCAGTTGCAGTAGGCCATGACCCTCTTGCTTACAACAAGCCACAAAAGGCGGAACCAGGCGATGCTGATCGCCGGACAACAGGACTATGACGCGGATTCTCGGTATTGATCCCGGTTCACGCGTAACCGGTTTTGGCATCATCGATACAGACGGTGCAGCGAGCCGCTATGTCACGAGCGGCTGTATTCGTATTACCGGCGATGACTGGGGTGAGCGTCTCGGCACGATCTTTTCCGAGCTGGGCGAGGTCATCGCCGAGCACGGACCGCAGGTGTTCGCGATCGAACGCGTGTTCATGCACCGCAACGCTGACTCGGCGCTGAAGCTGGGGCAGGCACGCGGCGCGGCGATCTGCTCCGCGGTCAACCACACCATTCCCATGAGCGAGTATTCACCGCGTGAGATCAAGCAGGCCATTACCGGCAAGGGCGGAGCGGCCAAGGACCAGGTGCAGCACATGGTGCGCGTGTTGCTCAAGCTGTCGGGTACCCCGCAGGAGGATGCGGCCGATGCGCTGGCTGTGGCACTGTGTCATGCCCACACGATGTTGACATTACAGCATATGTCGCAGGGCAATTCAGGAGGCCGGACATGATCGGTCGCCTGCAAGGCAAACTGCTCAGCAAGCAGCCGCCACTCGTGCTCGTCGATGTACAGGGTGTTGGTTACGAGGTCGAGGCCCCGATGTCGACCTTCTATGTACTGCCTGAAATCGGCGATGAAGTTGTGCTGGTCACGCATCTCGCCGTGCGCGAGGATGCACATACGCTGTACGGCTTTGCCAGTGACAACGAACGTCGCATGTTCCGTGCCCTGATCAAGGTTAACGGTGTCGGTGCGAAACTGGCACTGACTATCCTCTCCGGCATGTCGGCCGATGAATTCACGTTATGCGTGCAGGCCGAGGATGCTGCGGCCCTGACGCGCCTGCCCGGTGTGGGGAAGAAGACCGCCGAGCGTCTCATTGTGGAAATGCGCGATGCCCTGAAAGACTGGCAGGGTGGTGGTGCCACGTCGCCCGCAACGGCAACAGGCATGACGCAAGCGGGTGACGCGGTGGCCGATGCCGTCAGTGCACTCGTCGCACTCGGCTACAAGCCGCCCGAAGCGAGTCGCATGGTCAGGTCGATCGACACGACCGAGCTGTCGAGCGAAGAGATTATTCGTCTTGCCCTGCAAGGCGTGGCGAAACAGGCGTAGAGAACCGATATGGCCATTGAATCTGATCGTCTCATTGCCGCCGCTGGCACACCGGAAGACGAGGCCGTCGACAGCGCGATCCGTCCGGCGAAACTCGTCGACTACGTCGGTCAGCCGGCCGTGCGCGAGCAGATGGAAATCTTTATCCATGCCGCGTGTAAACGTGGTGAGGCCCTCGACCACGTGTTGTTGTTTGGCCCGCCCGGGCTGGGCAAGACCACGCTGGCACATATCATCGCCAACGAGATGGGCGTGAACATGCGCCAGACCTCCGGGCCGGTACTGGAACGCCAGGGTGACCTGGTTGCGCTGTTGACCAATCTCGAACCGAATGACGTGTTGTTCGTCGACGAGATCCATCGCCTCAGTGCTGTCGTAGAGGAAATCCTGTACCCGGCCATGGAAGATCGCCAGATCGATATCATGATCGGTGAAGGCCCGGCGGCGCGTTCCATCAAGCTCGACCTGCCGCCGTTTACCCTGGTCGGCGCCACGACGCGTGCCGGACTGCTTACCTCGCCGCTGCGGGATCGTTTCGGTATCGTACAGCGCCTCGAGTTTTATTCGAATGAAGAGCTTGGCAAGATCGTGACGCGTTCGGCACGGATTCTCGGTGTCGATATGGAGCCGGCCGGTGCGATTGAAGTGGCGAAACGTTCACGGGGTACGCCGCGCATTGCCAATCGCCTGTTGCGCCGGGTCCGGGACTATGCCGAGGTGAAGGCCGATGGCCATGTCACTGCCGAGATCGCGGACCGGGCCATGGACATGCTCAGTGTCGATGCGAGCGGCTTTGATGTCATGGACCGCAAGCTGCTGCAGACCATCATCGAATCGTTTGATGGTGGCCCGGTCGGCGTAGATAACCTGGCCGCGGCAATCGGCGAGGAACGCGGTACCATCGAGGATGTCATCGAACCGTACCTGATCCAGCAGGGTTACATCATGCGCACGCCGCGTGGCCGCATGGCGACCTCGAACGCCTACCGGCATTTTGGACTGCCGGTGCCGAAAAGGAGTGAGTCCGACAGCCAGGCCGGGCTCGACTTTGACGGGCAATGAGGGAATTTTTCCCGACCATGATGGTCAGTGAAGTAACAACGGTAACAAACTGTGACTGAGTTCCTGTGGCCAATACGCGTTTACTACGAAGATACTGATAGCGGTGGTGTTGTCTATTACGCCAATTACCTGAAGTTCATGGAGCGCGCGCGTACCGAGTTGTTGCGCGCAACGGGTTTTGAGCAGGATGTGTTGCGTGACGAACGCCAGTTGTTGTTCGTGGTCAGGCATGTCGAGCTCGATTTGCATCAGCCGGCCCGCTTCAACGAGCAACTCGCAGTGCGCACGGCTATTGCGCAGGTACACGGCGCCAGCATCAGTTTTGTACAATCGATTGTGCGCGAAGGAGAGGCGCAAGTGTTGTGCGAGGCGGCCGTGCAGGTGGTCTGTATCAACGCAACAGACTGGAAACCGGCGCGTTTGCCGGCGGACATCAAACAGTGCATAACAACGGAGAATCCGGGTGTCGACTGATTTAAGTTTTTTTGCCATGGTGGCCGGGGCCAGTCCGGTGGTGCAGTTCGTCATGCTGGTTCTGCTGGTGGCCTCGGTGTTTTCCTGGGGACTGATTTACCGCAAGCAGCTGGTTATGCGCAACACGCGCCGCGTTGCCGATGAATTCGAGGAGCGCTTCTGGTCGGGCGGACAACTCAGTGAACTTTACGAAACTATCAGCACGGGACGGCGCAATGTCGCGGGTATGGCCGCGATCTTCGAGGTCGGCTTCCGTGAATTCGTACGACTGCGCAAACAGAGTAACATTACGCCACAGGCCGTGCTGGAAGGCAGCCAGCGCGTGATGCGCGTCACCCTGAATCGGGAAATCGATGTGCTTGAATCGCACCTGCCGTTCCTTGCCACAGTCGGCTCGACCAGTCCGTATATCGGCCTGTTCGGCACAGTCTGGGGAATCATGAATGCCTTCCGATCGCTCGGCAATGTACAGCAGGCGACGGTGGCGAGTGTCGCCCCGGGGATCGCCGAGGCACTCGTGGCCACCGCGATGGGCCTGTTTGCCGCGATCCCGGCAGTGATTGCCTATAATCGCTTTGCGCACGATGTGGAACGCCTGAGTGGTCGTTACGAGATCTTCCTCGAGGAGTTTTCGACGATTCTGCAGCGGCAGGTACATGAGTAATACTGATCCAATGCTAACCATGTTTAACAGATTATGAGCATGCACAGCAGCCTGCGTCGGCGTAAACGCATGATGAGCGAGATCAACGTCGTGCCGTATATCGACGTCATGCTCGTGCTGCTCGTGATCTTCATGGTCACGGCACCGCTGCTGACGCAGGGCGTGAACGTTGAACTGCCGCAGGTTGCCGCCGAGCCGGTCAAGGTCAAGGAAAACCTCGATCCCCTCGTGGTGAGCGTGGATAAAGATGGTAACTTTTATGTAGATATCGGCGATGACAGGGATAAACCGCTGGATCATGATGGTTTGTTTCAAAAAGTCTATGCCATAACACAGAATTACAAACCAGGCACACCTGTATTGGTTAAGGGCGACAAGGATGCACGCTATGGCGATGTCGTGATCGCGATGGCGCTAATCCAGAAGGCCGGTGTGCCGAATGTCGGGCTGATGACCGAGTCGCCGCCGGGCGAGGACCAGCGCTAGTGCTGCGTGAGTTGCTCAAACATCCAGCGGCATTGGTTTTTTCGTTGGTGGTACACGGTATTCTGATTACATTGCTCGTGATCAGTTTCGACTGGACGGCAAAACCGGCAGCCGAAGCGCCGAAGGTCGATGTCATCAAGGCCGTGGCCGTGGATGCGGCAAAGGTCGAGGCCGAGGTAAAAAAACTCAAGGCCGCCGAACAGCAGCGCAAACGCACCGAGCAGGCGCGCCTCGACAGGCTGAAGCGCGAGGCCGAGGCGGCGCAGCGCAAACGCGCCGCGGAAGAAAAACGGGTCGCGGATCTGAAGAAAAAGCGTGCCGCCGAGGAGGCGAAACGCAAGGCAGAGAAAAAGCGCCTGGCGAAGCTTAAGGCCGAACAGGACAAGTTGCAGAAACAGCGTGAGGCCGAACAAAAACGTCTTGTCGAGGCCGAGCGCCAGCGCAAGCAGGAAGAAATGAAGCGGCAAAAGGCTGAAGCAGACAGAAAAAAGGCCGAGGCGGAAAAACGCAAGGCGGAGCAGGCGCGCGAGCGCGAGCGCCAGCGGCAACTCGCAGAACAGCTCGAGGCCGAAGAGCGGAAACGAAAGCAGCAACAGGCCGATGCGGCGGCAAGCAAGGCGGTTGCCGAATATACAGCCCTGATCAAGCAAAAGGTGTCGCGCAGCTGGTTGAAACCGGCCGGTAATATCAAGGGCTTAAAATGTATCGTCAGGGTGCGCGTCATCCCCGGCGGCGATGTCGTCTCGGCAGAGGTGACACGCAGTAGCGGCAACAGAGTTTTTGACGACTCGGTGGAAAAGGCCGTATTCAAGGCCTCGCCCTTGCCGATGCCCAGGGACCCGGATGTGGCGGCACGTATGCGGGAAATTGATTTTGAATTTGTACCGGAGGGTTAATGGTGCGAAAAGTCCTGACAACTGGATTGTTACTGATGCTGTTCATGGTGAATGCTGCGCACGCGGCATTGACCATCCAGATCACGGAAGGCGTGGAAGGTGCGTTACCGATTGCCGTGGTGCCGTTTGCCATTGAAGGCAATGTTGTAGCACCTGACCATGATCTGGCCGAAATTATTCGCAACGACCTGGCGCGTAGCGGTCGCTTTGCGCCCATGCCGGTCAAGGACCTGATCGCCCGCCCTCACCAGGGCAGCGAGGTACGTTTTGCCGACTGGCGTCTGGTCGGTCAGGACAACCTTGTCATCGGTCGGCTGCGCGCGCGTGCCGATGGTCGCCTCGAGGTGTTGTTCCAGTTATTCGATGTCATCAAGGGTCAGCAGCTCGCCGGCTACAGTATCCCGTTTGTACGGAATGATGTTCGCCGCATCGCGCATCGCATCAGTGACATCATTTATGAAAAGCTGACCGGACAGAAAGGCGCGTTTACGACCCGGATTGCCTATATCACGACAGCGAGCACGGCTGATGGCAAACAGTCGTATCGCCTCAATATTGCCGATGCCGATGCCTACAATGAACAGATCATTCTGACATCGAAACAGCCACTCATGTCACCGTCCTGGTCGCCAGACGGACAGAAACTCGCCTATGTCAGTTATGAAAAGGGCAAGCCGCAGATATTTATCCAGGAGGTATTTACCGGCAAGCGCGAGGCGGTGACTGATTATACGGGCCTGAACAATGCCCCGGCCTGGTCGCCCGACGGCCGGGCCCTGGCGATGACGCTTTCGCATACGGGTAATCCCGAGATCCATGTGCTGGATCTTGCCAGCCGTCGTCTCGTACAGGTCACACGCCATGTTGCGATCGATACCGAGCCGGTCTGGGCGCCGGATGGCAAGTCACTTGTGTTTACCTCGGATCGTGGCGGCAAGCCGCAGTTGTACCGGGTGGCGATGAACGGTTCGCGTCCGGCGGGGGATGAACGTCGCCTGAGCTGGGAAGGCAATTACAATTCCCGCGCAACCTTCTCACCGGATGGCCGGCAGGTGGCCATGGTGCACGGTAGCCAGGGTAATTTCCGGATTGCCGTGCTGGACCTGGAGACGGGCCACCTGCGTGTATTGACGACCAGTCGCCTGGACGAGTCGCCGACTTTTGCGCCAAACGGCAGTATGGTTATGTACGCGACGGAACATGCCGGCAGAGGAATACTGGCGGCGGTATCGGTGGACGGCCGGGTACATCAGCGCCTGGAAGTGAAACAGGGTGAGGTACGAGAGCCTGCATGGTCGCCGTTTACCGAATAGGGGTGTGGTTCTATGAAGCTGCGTCGGTGGTGCTGGAAAATGACCCCGGTAGGATAGATATAAACAAAATTCACGGGTAGCAGCTTAATGCACCCGGGCATAAGGAGTCAGTGATGAACATAATGATGAAAACAGGTATTGCCATTGCCATGACCGCCATCATGGCGGGTTGTGAAACGATGGGGCTTGGCGAGGAAGGCGCTGAGGTCAGCGTCGAGGATCGCAGCACCCAGGCCGGTGCCGAAGGTGCGACCACGGCGGAGGGGGCGCAGGCTGCCGGTGCACAGGCCGGCACCGCCTTCCAGGGCCATGCGCTGGATGATCCGAACAGCCTGCTGTCGAAGCGCGTGATTTATTTTGATTTTGACAGCAGTGCGATTCGCGATGAGTACCGTGAAATCATTCGCGTGCATGCCGGTTATCTGTCGTCGAACCCGAATGCCGTGGTCGTGCTGGAAGGCCATACCGATGAACGCGGCAGTCGGGAGTACAACATCGCCCTGGGTGAGCGGCGTGCCAAGGCGGTGCGGCAACTGCTATTATTCCAGGGTGCAACGGCAAAACAGCTGGAAACTGTCAGTTATGGCGAAGAACGGCCGATTAACCCGGAGCACTATGAAGCTGCCTGGCAGCAAAATCGTCGTGTAGAAATTGTTTACAAGGTTCGTTGATAATGAAAAACGTGGGTAAAGCTTCGGTGATTGTCGGGCTCGTGTTCGGCCTGCTGGCAAGTCCGGCCGTGCTGTTTGCCGATGAAGCACTGGAAAAGCGTGTGCAGCGCCTCGAGCAATTGCTTGAAAGCCAGGGGCTTGTCGATATGTACATGCAACTGCAGAACATCCAGCAGGAAACACGTGAATTACGCGGCCAGATTGAACAACAATCACACGCCATTGATGGTTTGAAACAGCGCCAACGTGATCTGTACCTGGATATCGATCGGCGCCTGCGCAGGCTCGAAAGTGGTGCGGTTGCCCCGGCCAGTCCGACACCCCCCACGCCGGCTACACCGGACAAACCGTCTCCGGCCCCTGTAAGCGGTAGCAAACCACCGCCGCCACCGGTTGATACAGCCGCAGCCGATGCGGCATACCGTGATGCTTTCAACCTGCTCAAGGAAGGACGTTACGATGTCGCCATCAAACGTTTCAGCGCGTTCCTGGCCAAATACCCCGGCAGTGCCTATGCAGACAATGCCCAGTACTGGCTGGGTGAGGCTAATTACGTAACGCGTAATTTCCAGCAGGCGATTGTCGAGTTCAACAAGGTCGTAAGCAATTACCCGCAAAGCCAGAAACTGGCCGATGCCCTGTTGAAGATCGGTTATTGTCATTACGAACTGGACGAGATGGACAAGGCGCGACTGGTTCTCAACAGGGTCGTCAAGCAACACCCTGATAGCACGGCCGCCAGGCTGGCAGATAACCGCTTGCGCCGCATGCAACTCGAAGGGCAGGGCGCGCCAGCGGCTGCACCGCAACAATAATTCTGCTGGCCAATGAGTCGCCTGCGCATCAGCGAGATTTTTTACTCCCTGCAGGGTGAGTCGCGCACGGTGGGATTGCCCACCGTGTTCGTGCGGCTTACCGGTTGCCCGTTGCGCTGTGGTTACTGTGATACCACCTATGCCTTTCAGGGCGGCGAATGGCTGGAACTCGGCACAATCCTTGAAAAAGTAGCCGCTTATTCACCACGCTATGTCTGCGTCACGGGTGGTGAGCCGCTGGCGCAGAAGGCCTGCCCTGAACTGCTGACCGCTCTGTGTGATGCCGGCTACGAGGTGTCGCTCGAAACGAGTGGCGCGCGCGATGTCAGCGAGGTTGATTCACGCGTCGTCAAGGTTATGGATTTGAAGGCGCCGGGCTCGGGCGAGCAGGACAAGAATCTCTACGAAAATATTGATGAACTGGATTCACGTGACCAGATTAAATTTGTGTTGTGTGATCGCAATGATTATGACTGGGCTGTCAAACAGTTGAAGGAGTATGATCTGGCTGCACGTTGCGAGGTCCTCTTTTCTCCGGTACATGGACAGCTTGATGCGCGTGAACTCGCGGAGTGGATCCTGGCGGACAACCTGCCGGTACGTATGCAGGTGCAGTTGCACAAATACCTGTGGGGCGATCAACCCGGGCACTGAATGCGGAAATGATTGTTGGCAGGATTTACAAGATTAACAGGACAGACCTGGTAAAGCAGTTTTTGAGTTTGCAGATACAATCACGCAAATCTTGTTAATCCTGTCAAAATTGGACTATGAACACACAAGCAAACAAACCAAGGGCGGTGGTACTTGTCTCCGGCGGGCTCGATTCGGCAACGACACTGGCGATAGCCAGTGCCGAGGGCTACAACTGTTTTGCCCTGAGTTTTGATTACGGCCAGCGCCACGCCGCCGAACTGGCGGCAAGTGAGCAGGTTGCCGACAGTATCGGGGTGGCCGAGCACAAGCGTATTCATATCGATCTGAACGCGATCGGCGGTTCGGCCCTGACCGAGGCCTGTATCGAGGTACCAAAACAGGGCGTGGTTCCGGACGTGATTCCGGTGACGTATGTACCGGCACGTAATACCGTCTTCCTGTCGCTGGCACTGGGCTGGGCCGAGGTGCTCGGTGCGCGTGATATCTTCATCGGTGTGAATGCTGTGGATTATTCCGGCTACCCGGATTGCCGCCCGGAATTCATTGCCGCGTTCGAAAATCTCGCCAATCTCGCGACCAGGGCAGGTGTAGAGGGCGAACGTTTTCATGTTCGGACGCCGCTGATTGACCTGAGCAAACGAGAGATTATCGAGCGTGGTACGGCGCTCGGGGTCGATTACGCGCTGACCATTTCCTGTTATGACCCGGATGTACACGGCAGGGCCTGTGGTGAATGTGATTCTTGCCGGCTGCGGCGTGCCGGCTTTGCGGCCGCCGGCCTCGCTGATCCTACTCGCTACCGCTAACGCCCTGTTAGCAAAGAGATTTTCCCCAAATAAGTGACACTGCTCATGGTTCACGGTACAATGCCGCAGCATTTATATCGTATTTCCGGGCCCGCTGTCCGGGGTTGATTGAGTAAAAATAACAGGCAATTATGACCTGCCGGTTTCTGTATTCAGGACCGGGTGAGAGGAGATCAGCATGCTGTTCGAGGATTTTGCATCGGCCAACCAGACCATGCTCTGGGCCACATTTGCCATCGCGTTCATCATGGGCGCCGTGGTCAACAAAACCAATTTCTGCACAATGGGCGCCGTATCCGACCTGGTAAATATGGGGGAAAGCGGACGCCTGCGTGCATGGGTGCTGGCGGCCACTGTCGCCATGCTCGGTGTCGTCGCACTGGAAGCCGCCGGTATGGCCAACCAGACGTCAACCCTGCCGCCGTACCGTGGCACTGAATTCCAGTGGGGCCGCTACATCCTCGGTGGTTTCCTGTTCGGTGTCGGTATGACGCTGGCCAGTGGTTGCGGCAACAAGACCCTGATTCGTATCGGCGGGGGCAACATCAAGTCGATTTTCGTGTTTGTTGTGATCGGCGTGATCGCCTATTTCATGGTCGACCCGTACAAACAGCTTGAAGCAACCTGGTACCAGAGCCTTTTCGCACCATGGCTGACCAAGGCTTCTGTCAGCCTGAGCACGCAACAGGACCTCGGCAGTATCGTGGGAGGTATGACGGGTATGGACGCGCTCATGATGCGGAACATCATCGGTGGCGTCATCGGCGTGCTGGTGCTCGCATACCTCTTTAAATCGGCCGAATTCCGCAGCAATTTTGATAACGTCCTGGCTGGCATCGTGGTCGGTGTGGCCGTGATTGCCGCCTGGTACGTGACCTCAAATATCCGTATCGACATGGGTGACGGTCCGCAGAGCCTGACCCAGATTTACCAGAACTGGGACTTCCTCATGGACAGTGCCGAGGGCAAGCCGAAGAATGGTTCTACCAACCTGCAACCGCAGTCGTTTACCTTTATCAGTCCGATTGGCCAGGCGTACGGTTATGCAACCTCGACCTTTAGCAGTACCTTCCTGACCTTTGGTGTTATGTCTGTCTTCGGTGTCATCCTTGGTTCGCTGCTATGGTCTGTCATCAGCAAGGGCTTCCGGATTGAATGGTTCGCCTCGTTCAAGGATTTTATTGTTCACATGATTGGCGCAGCGCTGATGGGCTTTGGTGGCGTTCTGGGCCTGGGTTGTACCATTGGTCAGGGGATTACCGGTGTATCGACGCTGGCGCTGGGCTCCTTCCTCGTGTTTGCCAGCATCGTGTTCGGCAGTGCGCTGACGATGAAAATGCAGTACTACAAGCTGCTGTATGAAGAAGATGCCACTTTCTTCAAATCGTTGATTACGGCTCTGGTTGATTTCAAAATGCTGCCTTCAGGCTTGCGTAAACTCGAAGCCATGTAAAAAATGCGTTACCGGACTTGTGCTTTTGCACAAGTCCGGTATCCTACGCGTCCCGCGGGCGGGAATTTCCTATTGGGCCGTTAGCTCAGGTGGTAGAGCACCGGACTTTTAATCCGATGGTCGAAGGTTCGAGTCCTTCACGGCCCACCATTTTCCCGGTTCGTCCTGTAATTTATTCGCTTTCATCCATGCCCAGCGGCCACACTTTTGCCATATCGGACACGCAGTTCTCGATATAGGCATCCCTGGCCTGTTCATTTTCAAACGGGTTTTGCGCAGCCCACTGCTTGCACTGGTAGGTATAGGCTTCTTTGGCACGCGGGTCATTGGGTTCAACCACGCCAGCCATGGTCGGTCGCTCTGTCGCAGCAATCGCCGACGGGGTGAGCGCGAAGAGCAGGGTAGCAATCAGGGTCTGTTTGTACATATCACTTCTCCAGGTATGTTGATAGCCGACAGTATTGCTGTGGCGTGGAGAAGTAGACGCATATGCAGTCAGAACGTAAATGGATATATTTTGTCCAACACCATCGGCAAAACCGATAATCGACTGCCCTGTTCCGGGCAAGAAAAAGGGCCCCGAAGGGGGCCCTTTTTCTTGCAGCTATGTAGCTGTTGCTCAGACATCGGCGATACCGGGATTGCCGGCAACGTTCTTGATCTTCGGAACATTGAGGTCGATCTTCCTGATGGTTTTCTTGTCGCGCAGGTATTCGGCAACGACATCCCAGATAGGGGTACCTTCAAGCGGCTTGGCAACGCTGGCCCAACCGGCGACCTTGTAGTTCTTGTTGGCATCGATCGGCTTGCCGTCCAGTTCCATGTCCGAAATACGCTTGCCAAAACCACCAACCGGGTCGATGGTGTACTTGAGGCCACCGACACGTACCATGTCACCACCCTGCTGGTAGTACGGATCCTCGTTGAAAAGGTTGTCGGCAACGTCTTCGAGAATGTTCTTCAGGGTCTCGCCGGACAGTTCGTTGACAGTGGTCACCGGGTAGGTCATCGCAGTCTGGGTCATGACATGGTCAAAGGTGATCGGCTGGCCTGGCAGCACGCTCACACCCCAGCGGAAGCCCGGCGAGAATGAAATTTCGGCATCCTTCACATCTATCATCGCATCACAGATGAGCTGGTCGAAGGTGCCATTGAAGTTACCGCGACGGTACAGCAGCTCTTCCGTGGTGGCCAGTTCTTCGTTGAGCCTGTCAAGGAACGGTGCACGGACATTGTCGACATAGGTCTGCATTTCCGCATCCGGTTCGAGCATGTTGGAGAAGACCGGCAGCAGCTTGTAACGGTAGTCCTGGACCTTGCCATTCTTGACATCAAAGTCGAGTACTGACAGGAACTTGCCGTTTGAACCGGAATTGATAACGAGGGTCTTGCCGCCCGGGTTGCTGACTTCAACCGGGGCAGGGACGCCGTCATGGGTATGACCGCCCATAATGGCGTCAATACCGGTAACCCGGCTGGCCATCTTCAGATCCACGTCCATACCGTTGTGTGAAACAACGACAACGACCTGGGCACCATCAGCGCGAGCGGAATCGACTGCTTGCTGCATGGCCTCGTCACGGATACCGAAGCTCCAGTCCGGTACCATGTAGCTCGGGTTGGCGATCGGCGTGTAAGGGAAACACTGGCCGATGACTGCAACCGGGATACCGTTCTGTTCCTTGATGACATACGGTTCAAAGACGCGTTCCTGCCACTCGTTATCAACCACGTTCTGACCGACAAAGTCGATATGGCCGGCAAAATCGTTTTCGATAACTTCCTGGACGCGGTCGGCGCCAAAGGTGAATTCCCAGTGACCGGTCATGACGTCAACACCAAGCAGTTTCTGGGCATCAATCATGTCCTGGGCGTTGGTCCACAGCGAAGTGGCAGAACCCTGCCAGGTATCACCACCGTCAAGCAGCAGGCTCCCGGGGCGTTGCGCACGGATATTCTTGACCAGCGTGCGCAGGTGGGCAAAACCACCGACCTTGCCGAATTTCTTCGCCGCTTCGGCAAAGTCGAGGTAGGTATAGGCATGGGCCCAGGCAGTGTCGCTCTTGATATTGTAGTGCTTGAGCAGTGCTTCACCGACAAGGTGTGGAGGATTGCCGTACATGCTGGCCACACCGAGGTTGATGTTTGGCTCGCGGAAGTAGACCGGCAAAAGCTGTGCATGACAGTCGGTGTAATGCATGAAAGAGACATTACCAAACGCCGGCATCTCATAGATGTTGCTCGGTTGTTTGTTTTTCTTGGCGCCAGTGACAGCCTTTTGTACATCGGAACCCTGTTCACAACCGGCCAGGTTAATGCCGGCGGCACTGGCTGCTGCCAGAACCTGCAGGAATTCACGTCGGGATATATTCATCACAATCCTCCGTTACGTTGCCGTGGCAACATTACTTATTATTAGCAATACAATTATTTATACTTCTGCTGGTTTTAATTATGGAAACTCAGTGAGTGACGAGATTCGTTCTTGTCATTGTCCATAAAGCACAAACGCATAATGCGTATAATTCTAGCACGTCTGGGCCAGCGCTCAATGCCGTTTTGCCCGGTATTTACAGGTTTTTTTCACTGATTTTTGAAGTTTCGCACATAAAAAAACCCGGCCCATCGGGCCGGGTTTTGATGCCGTAATGGCAGTGTGCTTACTGGCGGTTACTTGGCGCGTTCAGCGGCATACCATTACTCATATAGGTATGGAAGAACTCCAGGTTGGTGTACTCCGGACCCTGGGCCTTGAACGGCTTGGCACGTACCTGCTTGTTACAGCCGCCATAACGACGGTGCATGGTACCCAGACCACCCCACTTCGAACGGAACACCGGGAAGTTGGTTGCCTGGCCATAACCGGCACTGAGGATGTTGGCGCGGATGTACTTGCCGGCCGCATCAAAGTGACAGTGTGCGCAGGAGAAGTTCAGCTGACCGCGACGGGCAAAGTAGAACTGCTTGCCGTCTTCGTAGGCTGCAATTGCATCCGGGTCGTTAGGAATAACGACATTGATGCGCTTGCCGCGTGAAGTGTTCTTCATGTAGGCAGAGATCTGGGCGAGCTTGCCTTTTTTCCACTTCAGCGGTTTTTCGCCGTTCTTGACGCGGCACTCGTTGATTTCAGCTTCGAGTGTCTTGACCTTCTTGGCCGCGGCATCCCAGTACGGGTAGTTCTGGGCGATGCCGATGCCGCCATTCTTGAAGCAGCTGGCATAGGTCTTGCCATTCTTGAACGGTGTGTTGAACAGTTCTTCACCGGCAGTGATGTCGAGTTCATACGGCGGGAACTCTTCAATTGCCTGCCAGGCGTCGTACATGTCCTGGTTGTAGATGTAGATACCGTCGGCATAGTCATCCATGGTTTTACCTGCTGGCAGTTTTTTCTTCCAGTAGGCCCGGAACTTGTTCAGATCGTCTTGCGGGCTTGCCTGGGCGGTCATTTGAGCGCCGGCGACAAGACCGAAGGCGGTCATTGCGATAATGATATTTTTCAACATTGTAAACATCTCCTCCGAAATTATTGGCCGTGCCTTAACGGATTTTGGCTTCCTGGGAGGCGCTTTCACCCTTGTTGTCGACCCAGCTGATCTTGATGCTGTCGCCCTTGGCGCCGCCTGTGAACTTGAACGACAGGTACGGATTCTTTGATACCGCCGGACCCCACAGGGCAGTCAGCACGCTGTTGCCGTTGTGCTCACAGGTCACTTCCTGGATGAAGTGTGCCGGGATCTTTTTGCCTGTCTTCTTGTTTTTGCGCTGGCCGGTTTCCATCGGGTGTGACATCAGTGCCTTGACGGTGGTGCTGCCACCCTTTGCGGTTGCGCGAATTTTAATACCTTTAGCCATTGTTACGTCTCCTTAGCCGCCGCAGCCGCCGATTGTGACCTTGACTGCCTTGCTGGCGCTGTAGACCTTACCACCGGCCTTCACGACTGCAATCACGTCCGAGGTCTTGCCCATCTTGATACGTGTTGACACGTAGCCCTGTGCGTTGGCACCCAGGTTGAAGCTGGCTGCCAGCGGCGAGGCATTGGCGGCCGCCAGGATCGAGATGGATTCAATACCCGACTGCGCGGCCGTGACACTGACCGGCACGACGGCGCCGTTTTCGGCGATGTCCGGGGCCTTGATCTTGATGTCGCCACTGGCGGCGTGGTCCTTGCTGCCCAGCAGGGCAGTCAGGGTTTCGTCGACGCCCTTGGCTTCAAAAGCGGATTTTGGCCAGGCGGCCAGCACGGTAGACGGGGTCAGCAGACCGGCGCCAATCGCTACTGCCACGCCGCCGCTCGCCAACGTCCCTTTCAGGAATGTTCTGCGTGTTGTGTTCATGTTGTATAACTCCTAGGTTATTCAGTTCTTCACACCTTTCACATCGCAATTCCTGTACCAGAACGTAAAAACATTGTAATAACAAAGCGTTAGCATTTTTTGCCGCGTGCGCCACCCGCATTGCATATTGCAATTTGCAACATCGGCATTGCGTTTTCGTGCAAACTCAGTCTTCCGGCATGTATTGCTGCAACCTGCGCCACAGCGTCGACTTGTTGATTCCGAGTGTTGCCGCGCTTTTCTCACGGTTGCCGCCGTACTTTTCCAGTACCTTGGAGATATAGCGCCGCTCGAGCTCGTCGAGGGTCGGGAAATCACTGTCGATGGCTCCGCCACGCGGCAGGCTCGGCAGACTGTCGAGGTGCATGAGCTTGCCCTCGGACAGTGCGACATTGCGCTCCACCAGGTTGCATAATTCGCGCACATTACCCGGCCAGTCATACTCGCAAAGTTTTTGCATCGATTCGGCATCGAAGCCGGTCGCGGCCCGCTTGAAACGTGCCGCGTACTCCTCGACAAAATGCTGGATCAGCAGGGGTATGTCTTCACGGCGTTCGCGCAGCGGCGGCATGCGGATCTTAACCACGTTCAAACGGTGGTACAGGTCATGGCGGAACTTGCCCTCGGCGACGAGCCTGTCCAGATCGCGGTTGGTCGCCGCGACGAAGCGCACATCGATCGGAATCGGTTCGATCCCGCCTACCCGCTGGATCACCTGCTCCTGCACAACACGCAACAACTTGGTCTGCATCGCATCGGAAATATTGCAGATCTCATCAAGAAATACGGTGCCGGCCGAGGCCACTTCCAGCAGACCTTTTTTCTGTTGCGTCGCGCCGGTAAAGGCACCCTTTTCATGCCCGAACAATTCACTTTCCAGCAGCGTATCACTGAGTGACCCGCAATCGATCACGACAAACGGTTTATCAGCGAACTGGCTCCGGTAGTGCAGGGCCCTGGCTGCCAGCTCCTTACCGGAACCCGACTCGCCTTCGATAATGACATTGCAACGCACATCGGCAATCTTTTCGATGGTACTGAAGACTTCCTGCATCGCTTCGCTGTGTCCCAGCATGCCATGCTTGCAACGCTCATCACTTAACTGCCGTTTCAACAGACGGTTTTCTTCTTCAAGATGATGGTGCTGCAGTGTCTTGTCGACGAGCACCCGTAGCTCATCCATGTCATAGGGTTTTTTCAGGTAATCGGTGGCACCCAGGCGCATCGCATCAATTGCACTGTCGACAGTGGAAAAACCTGTGATCATAATGACCGGGGTATCAGGGCTTTGCTGCCTGACCTGGTCCAGTACATCCATACCGCTCATACCGGGCATTCGCAAGTCCGTAATAATCAGATCGGCGCCTTTCTCATTGAAATATTCCATAGCATGGTAAGGGTTCTGGAAGACATGACATTCGTACGGTGTATCCCCCATGTAACGCGACATGAGTTCACCCGCCTTGACATCATCATCAAGGAAAATAATTTGCGCCTTGTTACTCATCATCTTCTTCCGTCACAACAGGCAGGTTATCCGCATGCACCAGCGGTAACGTTACAATTGCGGTGACACCGCCTGTTTCATTGTTCTCAAGCCATAACTCGCCATCATGTTGTTCAACAATCCCCAGACTCACTGACAAGCCCAGGCCATTACCCTCGCCCACATCCTTGCTGGTAAAAAAAGGATCAAAGATCCTGTCCATATCGCGCTCGTCGATACCGATGCCGCTGTCCGACACCGCCAGGTAAAGACTTTCATTTTCCTTGCGCACCTGAATTGTAACTGTACTGTCCTCGACGCTTGCCTGGATGGCATTGATCAATAAATTGATTAGCACCTGTTGCAACTGGCTACGGTCACCATGCAACATGCCTGTATAGTCAATGTGCGTTTGCAGGCTTATATGTTTGCGAAATGCCTCCTGCCTGACCAGTGCCAGTGTGTCATTTACCCATGTCTCTACATCAAATTGCGTAAATGCCGGCGGTACCTGGCGGGCAAAATTCAGCACGCCCTTGACAATTTCCGAGGCGCGCAGGGTTTCTTCGCGCAGTGATTGAATATCCTTGTGGATTCGATCATTACCTTCGGGGGCCGCACGTTCAATGAATTTGCTTAATGTCAGAATATTGTTCAGCGGGTTGTTGATTTCATGACCAATCCCGGCAGCCAACTGACCGATGCTGGCGAGTTTCGCATGCTGCATCAATATATGCTGCGCATGTTCGCGTTCGGCATCAGCTGTGTTAAGGGTATCTGCCATATCGTTGAATGACTCACCCAGCATTCTGATTTCGTCGGCACCCTTGCTTTGCACACGTTGATCGCGTTCCCCTGAAGCATAGGCACGCATACTCCTGACCAGTTCGGTGAGCGGGCTTGCGACACGGGTCGAGACATATCTCACCAGCACCATACCAAACAACAGGGCAACCACCGACAACAACAGGATTGCGGTGCGGATGCGGTTGAA
Source organism: Granulosicoccaceae bacterium (assembly GCA_050117725.1). GTDB lineage: Bacteria > Pseudomonadota > Gammaproteobacteria > AKS1 > AKS1 > JASFJH01. The sequence goes on from JASFME010000005.1 coordinate 24,325, forward strand.
CGGCGCCGCTATATCTTCCGCATTGACCCGCACTGCAAGTATCCAGTGCACCAGCAGATTCGGATACGGCAGGTACTCGACAAAATAAATGACCTCCCTGCCATCCCGCGAAACTATCTTGCCTTCCTGCTCTGTTTGCACAATGTCGTATAACTGGCCATTATCATAATTCTGCAAGCGGAACTCACCCGTTTTCTTGTCACTGAAACGCAGGTTACGTGCATCATCATACAAAATGATGCCATTACGTTCTGCCTGTTCGCTGTTAATCTCGGCGATCAGCAACCGGCCATTAACCGGCCGTGGCGCAAAGTCGAGAATCCGGTCAATCTGTTCACCCAGCATATTTGCCACAAGGTAGCCGATGAACTGCTGGTCACGCTTGATTGGCATAATGTAATCCAGCATCGGTGGACTCGTATCTATATCCTCTGCTTCGGTTTGCGCGAGCAGGGTCACACTGACTTCGTTCGGCGGCAGGTCCAACAGCTTTTCCAGGTATTCCGGATCATCCAGTTCTTCCTCGGCATAGGGAAAACTGGAATAACCATCAAATAGCGGTGGCGTACGTTGTCCCACTCGCACCTTGACCAGCGTGTTGCCCTGCGTGTCGAGAATCCGGATCGTGTTCAGTGACGGCACCACATTCTGGAAGCCCTCAAAGAAGTTATTGATCTGATCACTACGCTCGAAAAATTCCTTGTGGATATTGCCTTCTGTCGCCGCCTGCATCACCGGGAAATAATTCTCCAACGGTGGAGCCGTGGCAAAGGCGCGAAAGGTGTCACGCTCATACACGAGCCGGCGATCCATCTCGGCAAGAACAGTCGCGAGGCTGCCAAACAGTTCCTGGTCAACCTCCTTGCGGTACAGGCGTTCACTGTAGCCGGTCGCGGCGAGGATCAGCACGCTCATCGGCACGAGCAAGGCCAGGGTCACGGACAGAAATATGTGGGTACGTAACTGCAATCTGCACCTTTTATGGTCAGTAGCGGGTTTTTCATCAATAATATAGCCAGGATCATGCCAGCATCGTCTCAGGTCGGTATACTCTTGGCCAATCTGCCGTCACGATATTTATATGACATCCATAACTATATAAGGAATCCAGCACATGTTGCGTGTCATTGTCTTCAGCCTGTGTACCCTGCTACTGGCCGCCTGTGGCCAGAAGGGTGACCTCTATTTGCCGCATCAGGCAGCCAGCAGCCCGGTTCAGTCAGTCATCACAGCTCATCATGCTGGCTGACAGTTTCCGCCTGCAACACGGCCAGTGGTATGCCGAACAGGCGCCGTTGGCGCAAATCGCCGAACAGTACGGTACGCCGGCCTATGTCTACTCGCGCGCGGCGCTGGAAAACCACTGGCATGCCTTCGACAGCGCGTTTGGCGATCTGCCGCACCTGGTCTGCTACGCGGTCAAGGCCAACTCCAACCTGGCTGTGCTCAACGTCCTGGCGCGGCTCGGCTCCGGTTTCGATATCGTCTCGGCCGGCGAGCTGGAACGCGTGCTGCAGGCTGGCGGTGAGCCGTCCCGGGTCGTGTTCTCGGGTGTCGGCAAGCGCCATGATGAAATTGCCCGGGCACTCGAGACCGGGATCCGCTGCTTCAATGTCGAATCAACCGCTGAACTGGCGCGCATTAACGAGGTGGCCGGCAGTCACGGTGTCCGCGCGCCTGTGTCGCTGCGCATCAACCCGGATATTGACGCCGGTACCCATCCCTATATATCGACCGGGCTGAAGGAAAACAAGTTCGGCATCAGTATCGATGACGCGCTTGCAGCCTATGCACAGGCTGCCGAATTGCCGCAGCTGGACGTGATCGGCATTGATTGTCATATCGGTTCGCAGCTGACCGAGCTGCAACCGTTTGCCGACGCGCTGGCGCGCACGCTGGCGCTGGTTGACCGGCTTGCCGGGCGCGGTATCGCCCTGCATCACCTCGATATCGGCGGCGGTCTGGGTATCCGTTACCAGGACGAACAACCGCCCGCGCCGGCCGAGTATGTCAAGACGCTGCGCGCCGGGCTGGCCGGGCGTGCCCTGGAGATCCTGATCGAACCGGGCCGTGCCGTCGCCGGCAATGCCGGGGTATTGCTGACCCGCGTCGAGTATCTCAA